>JALYLW010000113.1 GCA_030774055.1 Acidobacteriota bacterium | reverse complement strand
GCCCAATATCTTTTCCGAATCGCGCGCGGGGGGAGCGAACGCCGCGCTCACGGGATGGTTCCATCCTTACTGCCGCATCAGTGGCATCGCGGCGAGCCTCACGCGCTGCCACTGGCAGGATGGCGGCATCCTGCTCGGCGAGATCCGGCGGGATGCGTCCATCCCCACGAGCATGCTCGACGAGCTGCTCGATATCCCAACCGTCACCTGGGAGCTGCGCCACCTTCCCGGTTTCATCAGCGCCGGCGAGCGCGAGCGTACGGAGGAGCTGCATGATTATCAGGAGCTGGTGCCGCTTGGCATCCAGGATGCGGCCGATCCCGCGCTCAGCCTGGTGGTGCTGCATCTGCCGGTGCCGCATCCGCACGGCATCTACGACCGCAAGACCGGGCGGTTCTCGACCGCGGAGACGCACGGATATCTCGACAACCTCGCCCTCGCCGACCGCACGCTGGGCGAGCTACGAGCGGCGATGGAGCGCTCTGGCGTGTGGAAGGATTCCGTGGTGATCGCCTCCGCCGACCACTGGTGGCGCTCCGAGTTCTGGAGCACGCACTTTGGCTGGGCGCCGGACGATGATCGCGCGCTCGCGCCGCTCGACCATCGCATCCCGTTCCTGGTGCGCTTCCCCGACCTGCAGACGAAGGACGCGCATGCGAGAAGCTACGCGCCGCAATTCAATACCGTGCTCACGCACGACCTGGTGCTCGCCATCTTCCGCGGAGAAGTGCAGGACGCCGCCGGCGCAGCGGCGTGGCTCGACGCGCACAAGACCATCGGCGACAGCCCGTACAGCGTCTACAAGAAATAGGACATAGAAGAACGCGCCGGGCGGATTGCCCGCCCGGATGGCGGTGGGCGTCCTCAGTAGCTCAGCTGACCCGGCGGCCTTCCTCGATGGCATCGTTGAGCATATCGCTCAACTGATGGGCGCGGGCGTTGTACTCGCCGGCAATGGCTTCGTACTTGCGCTTCAGCACCTGGTACTCGTCGGCGATGTTCAGCGCAGCGAGCACGGCCAGCCGCATCGAGTCGACCGTAGAGGTCTGCTCGGCCACGGAGCGCATCTTCGAATCCACGTATTCCGCGAGCTTGAAGATGTGGTCGGGATCGGTACCGCGAAGGTTGTAGGCTTGGTCGAAGATCTCCACGCGGACGCTGCTGCCGTTACCGTTCGGCTTCGTCGTCACCGGGCTCTCCTGGGTTGGAGTCGGCATCTAGTTTTTGTGTCGCGGGTATTCGCCAAGCTGATTATGTACTGGAATGGCAATTCTGGGAAGAAAAACTTATGAGCAGGTTGTCGGAGCAACCGGTCAAAACTGGTCGAAAACCAGAAGATAACAGACGTTCACCGGAAACGGATGTTTACTCGGCGGTGATCTGGTCGATGTGCTTGAGCAGCTTTTCGACCCGGCCGCGGACTTCTTCGCGCTCCTTGCGGAGCGCGATCACTTCTTCGCGCAGACTCTGAAACTCATCGCCGCGATTGCCCACCTGCTCGCGCAGGCGGCGGGCGTCGCGCTCGGCGGCCTGCTGCGCGGCGCGCGCAGCCTTCAGCATCTCCACCGTCTGGAATACTTTTTGCTCGAGCGCCTGAAAATCGTCGGCGCTGACTTCATCGTCGAGCTCGCGCTGGGCCTTCACACTCATGTTCCCCTCGTCATTCTCCGGTGTCGCGAGCGCAGTATAACGCACCTGTCAAAGAGATTTTGCACAACGCGCGTCACAGCGCGTCACTCGAACTAACTCTTGGTCACGTCGCCGAGACAATCTTTCATCCCGTCCCATGCCGTCCAGAAAGCGCGCATCTCTTCCGGCAGGCCGAGCGAGATGCGCAGCCAGGGGTTCAACAGCGCGAATGGCCGCCCCACCAGGATGCCCTGCGCGTGCATCGTGGCACGCACCTCGCGCGAAAGGCTGCCGACATGGAGCAGGACGAAGTTCGCGTACGAGGGCACGTACTTGATGCCGCGCTTGTCACATTCGGCGAGGAAGGCGGCGCGGTCGCCGTTGATGCGCTCGACCGCCTGCAGCATCTCAGCGGTATCTTCGAGGGCGAGCGCGCCGCAGTGGGCCGCGACGCAGTTCACGTCGTCGTAGAGCTCTTCGGTGTCGAGCCGCTTGATGGTGGGGACGGCGCCGACGGCGTAGCCGAGACGCAATCCCGCCATGCCATAGACCTTGGAGAAGGTGCGCGCCACGAAGACGCGCTCGTCGTCCACCGGATGATCGAGGAACGACTGATATCCGGGAGCGCCGACGGCGAAGTGGTGATACGCCTCATCGACCAGCACGTAGGTGTTGGGCGGGATCTTCTTGATGAAGTCCTCGATCTCCGCGCGCGCCGTGAGGCTGGCCGTAGGATTATTCGGATTGCAGATGTAGAACAGCCCCGGCCCCGAGCCCATCGCCTTCAGCATATTGGGAAGATCGTGACTATAGTCGGGACGCAGCGGCACCTGCACCACTCTGCCATGCTCGGCCTCGGTGTAGTGCGCGATGGCTTCAAAGGTGGGATGCGGCACCACCAGGCGCGCGCCGTTCGCGGCGAACTCGTCCGCCGCCATCTTCAGGATCTCGGTGGAGCCGCAGGAAACGTGCACCTGCTCCGGCTTCACCTTGTGCGTCTTGGCAACGGTCGCGACCAGCTTTTCATACTTGAAGTCAGGATAGCGGTTCGCGAGCGCCAGCGTCTCCGGCATCGCGGCCTTCACCTTGGGCAGCGGTCCGTAAGGGTTCTCGTTGCCGTTGAGCAGGATGGGATACGAGAGTCCGCCGGCGGTTTTCGGCGTGCGTGGCGGCTCGCCGCATCGTTGCGCGAATGCAGCGATCGGCATGGGCAGCGCGGAAGTGGCGGCGGCGCCCAGGCCGATGCCGCCAACGCGAAGGAAGTTCCGGCGCGAGAGGTTCACGGTGCACCTCGGTCTTTCTCGGTTCGCTTACTTGCTGCAGCTGCAGCGGACGCCATCGATCTCGGCTTTGCCGACATGGACAGGGTGCCGATTGTACGTCCACTCTTTCCAGCCGATGTTCATCTCTTGGACGAAGAACCCGCGCTCTGCCAACTGCAGAGCCACTTTGGCGGAGAGCTGTCAGTCGTGTCCCCAGCAATAGGTCACGATCGCTTTGTCCTTCGGCAGAAGACCGGCGGCGCGCTCCAGGTCTTCGAGCCCCGCGCTCCACGCACCCGGGATGTGGCCGGCGGCGAAGGCCTCGCCGCCGCGCGTGTCCAGAAGAACGAAGTCGAAGGGAGCCTTGCCCTCCACCGCCTTCAGCACGTCGCTGCGCTGCTTTTCCGCCTTGAGTTTTTCTGCGAAGTAGTCGCGGTTGGCGCGAACCTCGTCGGGAGTAAAAGCCATGGCGTACCTCCTCGGGTCACAAGAAAGAAGTCCGCACATGGTAAACCCGAAGGGCGCCGCTTACGAGCGCAGATTTCCGCCCAGCGCTTCGAGCGCTTTCACGATCCGCTGCGCCCAGCCCGCGACCTCGTCGTCGCGCAGCGTCCGCTCGTCCGATTGGAAGACCGCGCGCAACAGCAGTGACTGCTTGCCCGCGGGCACGGCGCCGCCACGGAAGATCTCGGCAGGCTCGAAGCTGCGCAGCGCGGCGAGCTTCAGCGCGTCCACCGCGGCCCAGATGCGCTCGAAGCTTACGCCGTCGGGCATGACGAAAGAGAAGTCGCGCTCGACCGCGGGGAACTTCGAGAGCGGCGTGTACTTGGGCTCGCGCAAGCCGCGCTTGTAGAGGCGGTCGGCGAAGATCTCCGCAACGTAGACCTCTTGCTTCAACTTGCGCTTCGCGGCGACGTCGGCAGGAAGATGGAGCTGGCCGAAGCGCGCGACCGTCTCGCCATCCATCACCGCACGCGCGGCGCGGTCCGGATGGTAGTAGTCCGTCGCGTGCGCGTCGAAGTAGAGAGCTTTGTGCTCGAAGCCGGAGAGCAGCGCCTCAAGGTCGCCTTTGAGGTCGAAGAACGAATACGCGCGCGGTTTCTCGTGCACGTTCGCCGGCGCCGCGTTGCCGGTCGCGCCCAGGCAGATGGCGGGAACTTCGTTCACGCCACCGGCGAGTGCTTCGAATATGTGGCCGGCCTCGAAAAGGCGAACGTCTTTCACGTCGCGGTTGAGGTTGTGCGCCAGCATCTCGAGCATGCCGGGAACGAGCGACGTCCGCATCACGGAAAGCTCCTCGTTCAGCGGATTGGCCAACTCGATGGCCTGCCCGCCGGAAAACGCCTTCGCGTCGGCGGGTGATAGGAACGAGTAGGTCATGGCCTCGTGGTAGCCGAGCGCGAGAAGCGTGCGCCGCGTCTTTTCTTCTTTCGCCGCGGTGGGCAGCTCGACGACCGAGCCCGAGAAGCCGGGCAGCGTATTCGAGAAATTGTTGTAGCCGTAGATGCGCGCGATCTCTTCGATGAGGTCGATCTCGCGCTCCACGTCGAGGCGCCAGGTGGGGACGATGACCGTCCAGGCGGGCTTGCCGCTGCCGCCGAGCTGGAAGCCGAGCCGCTTGAGGATGCCGGCGATGCGGGCCGCCGGGATCTTCTGGCCGAGGTGGCGCTCGACTTCGGTCCCGCGCAGGCGCAGCGTCGGACGTTTTATTTTGCGCGCGACGGCGTCAATCTCGCCGCCTTCGAGCTCGCCGCCCGAGCCTTCCCCGCCGTTCACACCTAAGATCAGCTGCGCGACGCGCGCGCACGCCAATGACGTCGCGCCCCAGTCGGCGCCGCGCTCGAAGCGGTGCGAGGCGTCGGTGTGCATGCCGTGACGGCGCGACATCGCGCGCACCGTCGCCGGATCGAACCACGCCGCCTCGATGAGCACGTTCGTCGTCGAGTTTGTGATCATGGTGTCAAAGCCGCCCATCACGCCGGCGAGCGCGACGGGCTTCTTCGCGTCGGCGATGACGAGGTCGTCGGTGGTCAGCGTGCGTTCGACGCCATCGAGCGTCTTCAACTTCTCGCCCGCGCGCGCGTGCCGGACGATGATCTTGCCGCCCTCGAGCGTGTCGAGATCGAAGGCGTGGGTGGGGTGTCCCATCTCGATCAGGTTGTAGTTGGTGGCGTCGGCGGCGGAGTTGATGGGGCGCGCGTCGTTTCTCTGTAACCGCTCAGCGATCCTCTTGGGCGATGGCCCGATCTTCACCCCGCGGAGGATCCGCGAGGTATAGCGCGCGCAGCCTTGCTTGTCTTCAATCTCTATCCTGAAATCTGCTTTGCCTTTCGCCTTTGGCAGCTTCGCAACGATGGGTTTCAACTCGCGGTCGTAGATGGCTGCCGCCTCGCGCGCGACGCCGTAGTGGTTCATCGCGTCAGGACGATTGGTGGTGATCTCCATGGTGAAGACGGTGTCGTTGCCCACCTTCTCCACCGACTCCACCGAGATCCCGGCCATGGTGAGGTCGCGGGCAAGCGCCTGGTCGTCGGCCTTGAGGTCGACGAACTCGCGCAGCCATGAGATGAGGACTTTCACGCGAACTGCTCCAAGAACCGCACGTCACCCGAGTACAGCAACTGGATGTCGTCGATGCCGTACATCGCCATCGCGATGCGCTCCACGCCCATGCCGAAGGCGAAGCCGGAGACCTTGGCCGGGTCGTATCCGTTCTTCTTCACAAACTCAAAGACGTTGGGATCGACCATGCCGGAGCCGAGTAGCTCGATCCATCCACTCATCTTGCAGAGACGGCAGGGCGTCCCGTTGATCAGGCCTCTGCCGCCGCACTTGAAGCACGTCACCGCCACGTCCGCGCTCGGTTCGGTGAAAGGGAAGAACGACGGGAAGAAGCGCGTCTTCGCGGCGGAACCAAAGAGCGCTTTCATCGCGTGGTCGAGCGTGCCCTTCAGGTCGCGGAAGGTGATGTTGGTGTCGACGACCAGGCCTTCGACCTGGTGGAAGACGGGCGAGTGCGTCGCGTCCGGCGTGTCGTGCCGGTAGACCTTGCCGGGGATGACGATGCGCACCGGCGGCGGCTGCCGCTCCATGGTGTGGATCTGCACCGGCGAAGTGTGCGTGCGCAGCAGCAGGCGGTCACGCTGCGGTTTTTTCTCCTGTCCCGCGATGAAGATGGTGTCCTGGGTATCGCGCGCGGGATGGTTGGGCGGAAAATTCAGCGCCTCAAAGTTGTAGTAGTCGGTCTCGATCTCCGGACCTTCGCCGACGGAGTATCCCATCGCCTGGAAGACGTGGACGATGGTGTTCATGGTGCGGATGACGGGATGCTCGACGCCCAGCGGGCGGCGGATGCCGGGGAGGGTGACGTCGAGTTTTTCGGCGTCGATGCGCGCGGAGGAAGCCGAGCCGGTGGCGCGTGCGCGGGCCGATTCGACCAGCTCTTCGACTTCTTTGTTCAGCTCGTTGACGCGCCGGCCGACCTCGCGCTTGGCTTCACCGGATGCGGCCTTCAGCCACAGATCGTTGATTTGAGCGAGGATGCCGTTCTTGCGCGCCATCCAGCGATCGCGGAATGCTTTGTGGTCGGCTTCGCTTGCGACCGCGGCGGCTTCGGTCTCGAGCGCAGCTAGGAGGTCGCGGACAGCCGCATCCAGCGACTGCGGTGAGTAGTCGGCGAGTTTGGGGACCTGATACATGAGCACCCAGAATAGAAGTAGGCGCGGACGAATACGCCCGCGCCATCCTACCTGAAGACTGATGACTGATGACCGAAGACCGCCTACGCCGTCTTCGCCAGCGCGGCCTTCGACTGTTCGCACAGCGCCTTGAAGCCGGCCATGTCTTTCACCGCGATGTCGGCGAGGATCTTGCGATCCAGCTCCACGCCCGAGCGCTTCAGCCCGTTGATGAACTGGCTGTAGCTCAGTCCACACTGGCGGCAAGCCGCGCCGATGCGCACGATCCAGATCGAGCGATACTGGCGCTTCTTCATGCGCCGGCCGGCGTACGCGAACTTGAGTCCGCGTTCCACCGACTCTTTCGCCTGGCGATAGAGTTTTGACTTGGTGAGGAAGTATCCGCTGGCGCGATTGAGGATCTTCTTGCGCTTCTGGCGGCGTTTCGTACCACGTTTTACGCGAGGCATGGAGCTCTCCTTTTATGGTGCGTTTTCGCGGCTGGAGGCAGGAGGCCCGGGTGGGGACTTCGAAAGCCTCTTCACTCGCTGTGAGCTTTCAGCATTCAGCGGTCAGCGTTCAGCCAACCACCACTCTGCCCTGCAACTCAGCGACGACCGGCTCGGCTGAAAGCTGAGGGCTGAGAGCTGATCGCTATGAGTACGGGATCATGCGCTTGATCTTTGGGGCGTCTGCCTTCGAGACCAAGGTGGGCATATCGAGCTGGCGCTTGCGCTTGCGATTCTTCGAAGTCAGGATGTGGCGCGTGAAGGCGTGGGTGCGCCGCACCTTGCCGGTCCCGGTCTTGCGAAAGCGCTTTTTTGCGCCGGAGTGTGATTTAAGTTTCGGCATTGCGTTCCTCAAGGGGCCAAGCCCCGAATCAGATGTGCTGCTTACTTCTTGGGCGGCGCGAGGATGGCGTGCAGCGTGTTGCCTTCCATGCGCGGCATGAACTCCACGATGCCCTTGCCCTGGATCTCTTTCATCAGGCGATCGAGGATCTTGCGGCCCAGCTCGCGATGCGACATCTCGCGTCCGCGATAGAAGATGGTGGCCTTGACCTTGTCGCCTCCCTCGAGGAAGCGCAGCACGTGGTTTCTTTTGGTCTGGTAATCGTGCTCGTCCACGTTGATGCGGAACTTCACTTCCTTTACGGTGATGACCTTCTGGTGTTTCTTGGCCGCCTTCTCCTTCTTGTCCATCTCGTAGAGATACTTGCCGAAGTCCATGATCTTGCAGACCGGCGGTTGCGCCGTCGGCGAGACTTCCACGAGGTCAAGGTTGCGCTCCCGGGCGATCTTGAGCGCGTCAAAGGGGGTCAGGATGCCGAGCTGTTCGCCTTCTGCACCGATCACGCGCAGCTCGCGCGCGCGGATGCGATCATTCGTGCGGATAAACTTCTTGTCGATGCGATCCTCCGGAGTTCCGTGCAGGGGCTTAAACAGGCTTAAAAGCTAGGGTTAGACCGTGAAGATTATAGCATGCAGCCCGCGCCAGCCCAGACATCACGCCGCGGGGAAGCCGGTCTTCGAAACGCCGGTCAAGCCGTCGTCAGTGAGGGCGGCGACGCGCACCTTCATCCATCGGTTCGGCGGATGCGAGCCGGCGAGTCGCAACTTCACGTAATTGTCGGTGAGGGCTTCGGTGTAGCCCTCGTCGGCGCGGGATCTGTTCCCGCCGATCAGCGTGATGGCCTCGACCTCGCGTCCGATGAACGACTCGCGGAAGCAGCGGTTCTTTTCCGCGGCCAACTCGCGCAGCACGCGATTGCGCTCGTGCTTCACCGGCTCGGCGACCTGGGCGGGCAGCGTGGCCGCCGGCGTCCCCGGACGCGCGGAGTAAGTGAAGACGTGCAGGTAGGTGAAGGGAAGCGAAGCGATGAACGCGCGACTCTCTTCGAACGATTCGTCCGTCTCGCCGGGAAAGCCGACCATCACGTCGGCGCCGATGGCAGCATCGGGCATCGCGGCCCTGGCCCGGTGGATGCGGTCGGCGTAATGCCATGGCCGGTACTTGCGATGCATCGCGCGCAGCACGCGGTCGGAGCCGGATTGCAGCGGCGCATGCACGTGCTTGGCGAGGCGCGGCGAGCCGGCGACCAGGGCGATGAGGTCGTCGGACCAGTCCATGGGCTCGATCGAGCTGAGGCGGATCTTTTCAATGCCGGTCCTATCGAGGATGGCGCGCAACATCTCCTCAAATCCTTCAAAGCCGCCGGTGCGGTCGTTGCATTCGAAGTCTCTGCCCCAGCGCCCGAGGTTGATGCCCGAGAGCACGGCCTCGCGATAGCCGGCGGCGACCAGGGCATTCACTTCGGCGAGCACGCGCTCGGGGCGAAGCGAACGGCTCTGTCCCCGGACGTAGGGGATCACGCAGAACGAGCAGCGATTGTCGCAGCCATCCTGGATCTTCAGGTTGGGACGCGTGCGCTCGGCGTGCGCTCCTCCAGTCTCGTGCAAGTCCCTTTCGAAGACCGGCGCGGCGAGCAATTCAGTATGGGCAAAGATGTCGGAGACGAATATCTGACCCGGCGGAGACGGGGCAAACCCCGTCTCTACCCGCCGTCCACTCAGAAGCGTCCGCAACGGAACGAATCCCACAGCCGGTGCGACCAGGTCGGCGAGACAATGCTTGTGGGAGTTCCCGACCACGGTCGCGACTCCGGGCATAGCCGCCAATTCTTCGGGCGCGCGTTGCGCGTAGCAGCCGGTGACCACGATCATTGCCGCCGGATTCTCGCGATGGACGCGCCGGATCGCAGCCCGCGCATCCTTGTCGGCCGCCTCGGTGACGGTGCAGGTGTTCAACACCACTACATCGGCGCGGGCGGCATTGCGAGCGCCTTCCAGGCCTCGCGAGGCGAATTGACGCTCGAGCTCCGCGCCATCCGCCTGCGTCGCACGGCATCCGAAATTCTGCACCCAGTAGCTGCTCACTGGCGTATTATATCCAGCAGTTCGTTCGCAATGTGCTTCTGCAACCGGCACAGCTGCTGGCTGCGACTCAACCGTCTCGTAAGCCCAACCGCCCCCTGGAGCGAAGTCACATGAAACGGCGCATCCTGCTCGTGGACGACGAACTGGCAATACTGCTGACGTTGAAAGCGATCCTGGAGATCAACGGTTTCGAGGTCGAGACCGCCATTTCAGGCAAGGAAGGGATCGCGAAGCTCAAGGCCACGGCCTACGACATGGTCATCACCGACATGAAGATGGAGAGCGAGCACGCGGGCTATGACGTGGTGCGCGCCGCGAGGAAGGCGGAGTCGAAGCCGGCCACCGCCATCCTGACCGCCTATCCGACGCTGGGCAACGATTGGAAGCAAGAAGGCGCGCAGAGCATACTGGTGAAGCCGTTGAACACGCAAGATCTGCTGCGGCAGATCGAAGTGCTGCTCATCCAGCACGCCGACAGCAAGGCAAAAGCCGCCAAGGCGGCGGCGAAGGCCGCGAGCCGCGGCGTCAGCCAGGGCGGCAAGAGCAAGCCGATCGAGATCAAGCGCGCGATCTAAGCAC
>JALYLW010000112.1 GCA_030774055.1 Acidobacteriota bacterium | reverse complement strand
CGCTTCGAGAGTAAGACTCCCACGGGCCGGGACCGGTGACGCGGCCACCCGCGCGGCTGATTCAGCAGAGAGCCCGCGGCCGGTCAAGAAGAAAGCGCGCGTCGTCTTCGACGGGCGCGCCTACCTGACCGCCATCATCGCGCGCGAGTCCATCGTTGCAGTCGCCTCAGCCGCGTCAGTCGCGCGGGGCCGGGTAGCAGCGCTACGCGGCCCGGCGATGGTGACGGAATATTCCGCGACCACCGTCATCCCCCCGGGTTTCCGTTTCCGCAGCGACCGCGCCGGCAACCTGATCATCGATGTTCCCGTCTCCAGGAATCGCGTTCCCAAAAGATAAGTCCCCTATCCTGCGGCGCGTTGAAATGCCGTGTTTTGTGGGCACCTTCGGGTGGCAAGCTCTGCGCCAGGTGGCGTAGAATCCCACCGCTCGCACACTGTGGGCCCGCGGCTGCATCGTTTAGCCGGTCGCACTCATCTATTGTTTAGTCTTCTTATATAAAGGATCCGAAATGGCCAGTGAAACTCATGCAATGGGCTCGGCGACGAAGCCGCTGACCGGCCCGCGCGAGCTGCCCGTACTGCCGGTGCGCGATACCGTGCTCTTCCCGCATGCGGTGTTGCCGCTCACGGTGGGGCGCGAGAGCTCGGTACAACTCATCAATTCGCTCGGCGAAGACAAGACCATCGTGGTGGTGGCGCAGCGCGATGCGCGCGTGGATTCGCCGCAGCCGGTGGATCTCTACAGCATCGGGACGCTGGCGACCGTACACAAGGTCGTCAAGATGCCCAACCAGAGCCTGTTCGTCTTCACCGAAGGCATCCAGCGCGTGAAGCTGGCGGACTACAACCAGATGACGCCGTTCCTGCGCGCTACCGTGGAACCGGTAGCGGAGCTGGGCGAGAATACCTCGCCCGAGATCGAGGCGCTGCATCGCAACGTCCGCGGCATGTTCCAGCAGATCGTCGCCGGCTCGCCCACGCTCTCCGACGAACTTCAGACCGTGGCCGAGAACATCGAGGACTCCAGCCGCCTGGTGGATTTCATCGCCAGCTCGCTGCCCTCGCTCGCCACCAAAGATAAACAGGACCTGCTCGAGACGCCGGACGTGAAGGTGCGTCTCGAGAAGGTGAACAAACACCTCGCCAAAGAGCTCGAGGTCCAGCAGCTGCGCAACAAGATCCAGAGCGAGGTGCAGGACCAGGTACAGCAGTCGCAGCGCGAGTACTACCTGCGCGAGCAGATGAAAGCGATCCAGAAGGAACTGGGCGAGCAGGACGACACCCAGCGCGATGTGGAAGACCTGCGCAAGAAGATCGAAGCCGCGGGCATGCCCGAGGAAGTGAAGAAAGAGGCGAACAAGGAACTCACGCGCCTTTCGCGCATGTCTCCCATGGCCGCCGACTATTCGGTCACGCGCAATTACGTGGAGTGGCTGGCAGTGTTGCCGTGGGCAAAGTCTTCCGGCGGCGAGATCGACATCATCAAGGCGAAGCAGATCCTCGATGAGGACCACTACGACCTGCAGAAGGTGAAAGACCGCATCCTCGATTACCTCTCCGTGCGCCGGCTCAAGCCGAACATGAAGGGGCCGATCCTGTGCTTTGTCGGACCTCCGGGCGTGGGCAAGACGTCGCTGGGCAAATCGATCGCGCGCTCGCTGGGACGCAAGTTCGTGCGCATGTCGCTGGGCGGCGTGCATGACGAAGCCGAGATCCGCGGACATCGGCGCACCTACATCGGGGCTTTGCCGGGACAGATCATCCAGGGCATCCGCCGCGCCGAGACCAACGATCCCGTCTTCATGCTCGACGAAGTCGACAAGCTGGGACGCGACTTCCGCGGCGATCCCGCGGCAGCGCTGCTCGAGACGCTCGATCCCGAGCAGAACAACAGCTTCCGCGATAACTATCTCGACGTGCCTTTCGACCTCTCGAAGGTGCTGTTCATCACCACCGCGAACATGCTCGATCCCGTTCCCGATCCGCTGCGCGATCGCATGGAGATCATCGAGCTGCAGGGTTATACCGAGGAAGACAAGCTGCACATCGCCAAGCGCTATCTCGTCCCGCGGCAGGTCGAGGAGAACGGACTCACCGCGGAGCAGATCGAGTTTCCGGATGACTCGCTCAGCTTCCTCACGCGCCACTACACGCGCGAGGCGGGCGTACGCAGCCTGGAACGCAACATCGGCACCATCTGCCGCAAGCAGGCGCGCCGCATTGCCGAGGGAAAACCGGAGAAGCTGGTGGTGACGACGGAGATCATCCGCGAATTCCTGGGCGGCATCAAAGTGCGGCTCGATACCGAGATCGCCGAGCGGACAAAGCGTCCGGGCGTGGCCGTGGGCCTGGCGTGGACGCCGGCGGGCGGCGACATCCTCTTCATCGAAGCCAACAAGATGAAGGGCAAGGGCGGCTTCACCATGACCGGACAGATCGGCCAGGTGATGCAGGAGTCCATGCAGGCGGCGCTGACCTGGGTGCGTTCGAACTCGGGTTCACTCGGCATCAACGAAGACTTCTTCAAGGACCACGACATCCACATCCACGTGCCTGCGGGCGCCATCCCGAAAGATGGTCCGTCGGCGGGCGTGACTATGGCGACCACACTGGTGTCGCTCTTGACCGAGCGGCCGGTGCGTCCGTACACCGCGATGACCGGTGAGATCACGCTCAGCGGGAACGTGCTGCCCGTCGGTGGCATCAAGGAGAAAGTGCTGGCTGCGAAACGCGCGGGCGTGCACGCCGTGATCCTGCCGGCCGAGAACCAGATGAATCTCGAAGAGGACATCACGCCGGAACAGCTGGAAGGCGTAAAGGTCCACTACGTGAACCTGATCGAGGAAGCGCTGGCCATCGCGCTGCCGCAAACGCCGCGCGATGAGAAGCGCGACGCCGCGGAGCGCGAGCGCCACATCGCGGAAGCGCCGGCACAGGTTGCCGTGACCTAACCCAGCATCGTGCTGGTTGAAGCGCGGGCATCTCGCCCGCGCTTTTCTTTTGGGTGCGCGACATGGGCGAGCGCGAAACGAGCCCGCCGCGGCGGGCAGAGCCCTCGAAGCGGCGTCGCTACGCCGGGACGCTGCGCTGGCGCACGTTCTTCTTGATGAACTCGACGATGTCTTCCATCAGCGTGCCCGGACCGAAGATGGCTGCGACGCCCGCTTGCTTCAGCGGCTCGATGTCCTGCTCGGGGATGGTGCCGCCGAGGACGACCAGCACGTCATCGATCTTATGCTGCTTGAGCAACTCGAGCACGCGCGGCACGATGGCGTTGTGCGCTCCGGAAAGGATGCTTAGGCCGATCACGTCCACGTCTTCCTGGAGCGCGGCGTTCACGATCATCTCGGGAGTCTGCCGCAGGCCGGTGTAGATCACTTCCATGCCCGCATCGCGCAGCGCGCGCGCGATCACCTTTGCGCCGCGATCGTGGCCGTCGAGGCCGGGCTTCGCGACCACCACGCGGATCTTGCGTTCGTTCGCCATCGCCAGAAGCATATCAAAACCAACCCTTTAACCACGAAGGTCACGAAGGTACACGAAGGAAAAACCGAAAGTCAGGAGAGCCGAAAGTCAGGAGACCGAAAGCCAGGAAACCGGGAACCAAAGCAGCATGGAACTCTTCAAAAAGAAAAACCTTCGTGTACCTTCGTGCCCTTCGTGGTTATGGTCTATTTCTTGTCGTCCAAACTGCGCCAGAGATACCAGCAGGCGACCGAAGAGTAAGGCGCCCAGGGGCGTCCGATCCTGGCGACGTCCTTCGGCTTGGGATGTTTGCGCTTCTTGTAGTGTTTGCGGATGGCGGCTTGCACGCCGAAATCGCCGCAGGCAAGCACGTTCTGGCGGCGCAGCGCGAACATCAAGAACATCTGCGCGCTCCATTCGCCGATGCCTTTCACGCGCGTGAGGTGCTCGATGACTTCCGCGTCGGACATCTTGGGCAGCGCGGCGAAATCGATCTCGCCGGATTCGGTCTTCTCCGCGAGGTCGCGGATGTAGCTGACTTTCTGCTTCGACAGTCCGCAGGCGCGCATCTCCTGTTTCGTCAGGTCGAGGACGGAAGCGGGAGTGAGCTTTCCTCCCGCGGCCATGAGCAGGCGGTTGAAGATGGTGGTGGCTGCCTTGCCATTCAACTGCTGGAAGGCGATGGAGCGGACGAGCGTCTGGAAACTCGCCTCGCGATAGGCGAGCGAGATGTTGAATGGGCCGACGCGGCGGATGACCTGCGCCAGCACGGGGTCGACTTTTTTCAGGTGCGCAACCGCTCGCTTCATCGCGTCCTCATTTTGAGCAGGGCTGGCGTTACACTCACTTCTCTAGCTCTCATCATGCCGGGCGCCAAGACCCAACTCGATCACGATTCGCTCGCCATCCTGCGCGCCGCGCTCGAGCGGCTCGAGACCGGTTTCAAAGAGCTGCCGGCTTACGAACCTGCGTCTACAGATGCTCGGGCGATGGAAACGATTCTGTTCGCCGCCGCCGAACGCATGCAGGATAACTTCCCCTACTTCCATCCGCTCTATGCCGGGCAGATGCTCAAGCCGCCGCACCCCATCGCCAGGCTGGCGTATGCGATGGCGATGTACATCAATCCCAACAACCACGCGCTCGATGGCGGCCGCGCCAGCTCGGCGCTGGAAAAAGAAGCCGTCGCCGAACTCGCAGCCATGTTCGGCTGGACAGCGCCTGAGGCTGGCTTTCTCGGCCACCTCACATCCGGCGGAACCATGGCGAACCTGGAAGCGCTGTGGGTCGCAGGCCAGCTCGCGCCGGGAAAGAAAGTATTAGCCAGCGAGCAGGCGCACTACACGCATG
Organism: Acidobacteriota bacterium; assembly: GCA_030774055.1. Taxonomy (NCBI): domain Bacteria; kingdom Pseudomonadati; phylum Acidobacteriota; species Acidobacteriota bacterium. The sequence goes on along the minus strand of JALYLW010000112.1, from coordinate 884 downwards.
CGCGCATCTCGAGCGTGCTGAAGCTCGAATTCGAATCCGTCGCCTGCGACGACTTTGGCCGCATCGACCTGGCCGCGCTCGAAACCAAGTTGAAGCAGGGAAGCCCGGGTTCCGCCGTCGCGACAGTAGTCGCAACCCTGGGCACCACCGCGACCGGCGCGGTGGATCCGCTCCCGGAACTCCTGGCGCTGCGCGAGAAGTACAGCTTCCGGCTGCATGCCGACGGGGCTTACGGCGGCTACTTCAATCTCGCTTCGAACCTTGCGCCTGAGACGCGCGCGGCTTTCGACCGCATCGGCGAGTGCGATTCCATCGTCATCGATCCGCACAAGCATGGGCTGCAGCCGTATGGCTGCGGCTGCGTCCTGTTTCGCGATCCTGGCGTGGAGCGTTTCTACAAGCACGATTCGCCGGTCACGTACTTCAGCTCCAAAGAGCTGCATCTCGGCGAGATAAGCCTGGAGTGCTCGCGTGCCGGCGCCGCGGCGGTGGCGCTGTGGGCGACGCAAAAACTTCTGCCGCTGGTTCCGGGTGGCGAGTTCGCCGGACGCCTGGACGCTTCGCGCGCGGCCGCGCTGGCGCTGCAAGAAAAGATCAAAAGCGATTCCCGATTCCTGGCCGGCTTCGCGCCCGAGTTGGACATCGTCACGTGGGCAGTGCGAGCGAAGACTGCGCCGGAGGCGTCCGCACGCGCGCGCCAGATCTTCGAGGAAGCGGCGAAGCGCAACCTGCATCTCGCGCTTGCGGAGCTGCCGCGGAAGTTCTTCGGCCTGGGCGGGCAGGGGACGGTGACCGCGTTGCGGTCCGTCCTGATGAAACCCGAGCACAAGGACTGGATTCCGCAGATCTGGAAGCTGTTGAAGGAAGCCGTCGAAGCGGGATAG
>JALYLW010000111.1 GCA_030774055.1 Acidobacteriota bacterium | reverse complement strand
GGCTTGCCCCGTCTCGCCGGCGCGGGTCACATCGTAGTGGGGCGCCGGCGTCGCGCCCGCCATTGTTTATTTGCCAGAAGCTTTTCCGTGCGTGAGGAACGTCCCGCGATCGAGTTCAGAGAACGCTTCCCGCAGTTGTTCCTGCGTGTTCATCACGATGGGCCCATACCACGCGACCGGCTCCTCGAGCGGTTTCCCCGAGACGAGCAGGAAGAACACCATCCACGCCCGCCTGCACCGTGACCTCGTCCCCGCTATCGAAGAGAACGAGTGAGCGATCTTCGGCCGCCGTGGGGACCACGGTGTCTGCCCATCCCACGCCTTCGGTCGGCACCGCGAGCGGCTCGGAGGCATTGCAAAACTTCCCTGACCCGGCAAAGACGTAAGCAAACGCGTGCCGCGTGAGTTCCACCGGCAACGTCTTGCGCCGCTCCGGCGGCACGGTCACATCGATGTAGCTGGGATCGGCGGCAATCCCCTGCACCGGACCGGTCTTGCCCCAGAACGTGCCACACACGATGCGCGCTTCGGTGCCGTCATCTTCGGTGACCACGGGGATCTCCGCCTCCTTCACCTCCTGGTAGCGCGGCGCGGTCATCTTGAGCGCGGAAGGCAGGTTCGCCCACAACTGGAAGCCGTGCATGCGTCCGATGGGATCACCCTTCGGCATCTCCTGATGGATGATGCCGCTTCCCGCGGTCATCCATTGCACGTCACCGGCGGCGATGGCGCCCTGGTTTCCCATGCTGTCGCCGTGCTCCACCGTGCCCGCGAGCACGTAGGTGATGGTCTCGATGCCGCGATGCGGATGCCAGGGAAATCCGGCGAGATAATCCGCGGGGACATCGTTGCGGAAATCGTCGAGCAGCAGGAAGGGATCGAAGTCCGAAGTGTTGCCGAATCCGAAGGCCCGCCGCAAGTGGACGCCCGCGCCTTCGAGAGTCGGTTTTGCCTTGATGAGCCGCTTGACTGGCCGGATGGACATGGCTGGCCTCCCCGCCACTACGGACGGAAAAGAAAGTTTACTCTCACCCGACGAGTGTCACGAAAACGTGGGCGCCACCACCTAGAGATTTTTCCCGACGGCAACCGGGTGCTGCCACCCCCAAAGTTGTTGTAAGCTTCCCTCCCCAACGCACCCTTTTCGATGGCTCCCACACACACGGCCCGAACCCGCAAGCGATTCCTGCGCGGCGCGCTCGCTTGCTTCATCCTCTCCACGGGACTGGCGATCCTGCTGGCGCAGACGAACGCCTTCCGCTGGCTCGAGGCCGGTACCTACGACGCGCGCGTGCGCGCGGCGGCCAAGTCGAGACCTGCCGACGCTTCCAAATCAAACTCCGATCCAAGCATCGTGATCGTGGACGTGGACACGGCGAGCTTCGACCGTCTGCGCGAGCGACTTGGACGCTGGCCATGGACGCGCCGCGTCTGGGCGCAGGTGGTGGACCACGTGGGTAAGGGACACCCGCGCGCAATAGTCTTCGACATCTTTTTCTCCGGTGCGAGCGACGACGCCGCCGCCGACGAGGCATTCGCCAGCGCCATCCGCAACTCCGAGAATGTGGTGCTGGCCTACACCTTCACCTCGGAAGACGAGGTGGATTTCTCCGTTTCCCCCACCGACACCGCCGCCGCCTCTTCCATCACAGTGAAATGGCAGTTGCTGAAGCGTGAAGCGCAGGGCGGCATAGCCCGCGCCGAGCGGGTCTCTGCAAAGGATGACCCCACGCTGCCGCTCAACACGCCGCTGCCGACGCTGGCCGCGGCCGCCGCCGGGCTGGGCGCCGGCAACGCCACGGTGGATCCCGACGGCGTCATCCGCCGCGTCCCACTCTGGTTCGCCGCCGGTCAGAACGCATACCCCAGCGTGGCCCAACGCGCCGCAAGGCTCGCGAATCCGGCGCTGGTCGGAGGTCCGCGCGACCACGACGGGAGACTGCTTCTGCGCTGGCATGGGAACGTCGACCCCGATCCCGCGCTCAGCGCCGGACTCTTTGCCTATAAGCGCATCCCGCTGCGCGAGCTGGCCAAGTATCCGCCCGAGTATTTCAAGGACAAGATCGTGCTGGTGGGGGCAAGCGCTCCCGGCATCCAAGACGTCCACCCCACCCCGTTCTCCGAGATCACGCCGGGATTCATCGCACACGCCACCGCCATCGACAACCTGCTGCACGGCGAAGGCATTCGTCCGGCGCCGGCGTGGGCGCTGTACGCGCTGGTCGTGACGATGGCGGCGGCGGGAACGCTGCTCGTCGTCGGATTCCGCGCCCATGCCGGCTGGGTCGATAGCGTGGTGGGGGCAGTGCTGGTGGCGGCTTACGTGGCCGCGAGTTTTGCCGTGTTCTCGTGCTGGGCGCTGTGGCTGCCGCTGGTCGCTCCCGGCTTTGCTTTTGTTTTCGCGTTCCTCTCCACCGGTGCGGTGCGCTACGCCACTACCGGGCGCGAGTTGCGCCGCACGCGGGGAACGCTGGACCGCTACATCTCGCCGCAACTCGTCAACTACGTGCTCGAGCACCTGGATTCCATCAACCTGGCGGGCGAGAAGCGCGAGCTCACCATCTTCTTCTCCGACGTACGGAACTTCACCACGCTCACCGAAAAGACAGACCCAACCGAGCTCATCGCGCTGCTCAACGAATACCTCGCCGCCATGACGGAGATCGTCTTCGCGCACGATGGCATCGTGGACAAGTTCATCGGCGACGGCATCCTCGCTTACTGGGGCGCGTTCACCCCGGGCAAGAACCACGCCGAACTTGCCGCCAGGGCCTCGCTCGCGATGATGGCGCGGCTGGAGCAGTTGAACGTGAAGTGGGCGAGCGAAGGGCGGCAGGAGCTCGCCATCGGCATCGGTTTGAACACTGGCGAAGTGGTGTTCGGCAACGTGGGCAGCGGCAAGAAGATCGAGTTCACCGTGATCGGCGATGCCGTGAACCTGGCCGCGCGCCTGGAAAGCTTGAATAAAGAATACAAGACGTCCATCATCGTCAGCGAGCAGACGCTGGCGCGCCTCGGCTCGACGGCGCAGGTGCGCCCGCTCGGGGGCGTGAAGGTGAAGGGCAAGACGGTGGAAACGCAGATATTCGAGTTGCAAGGGATTGGCAGTGATACCAGCGAGACGTAAGGACCCCGGAGTCGCGAAAGCCGGCTCCGGCGCTTAGGACATAGGAGACCCGTCATGAAACGGATACTAGCGAGACTGTGCCTCTTGGCGCTCGTGCTGAGCTCATCGGCTTCTGCTACGCCGCAATTGCCCAGTGGCCTCGGCGGCGTCTTCAAAAAGAAACCGAAGGAACAACCGGCGCAGCCCGCGCAAACCGACGCGGACAAGAAGAAGGCCGAAGACGACAAGAAGAAGGAAGAAGAGAAGAAACCGCTCTTCTCCGACGACTCCGCCACCGCGAAGCAGAAGAAAGACACCACCGCGATGGGTTTCAGCGGACTGAATCCCGATGGCACGGTCGAGAACGCGGTGTTGAACGCGAGTCCGAGCGCTGAGGACGCGGCCGCGGCCGTTGCGATGTCAGAGAGCAGCGTTGCGCCCGCTGACCTGAAGCAGTTCCTCACCGATGGCAACCTCAAGTCGAAGGGAGGTCAATAGTCATGCGCACAAGAATGTTTTTTGTCCTCACCCTGGCCGCCGCGCTCGCGCTCCCCGCGCAAGCGCAGCTGGGCGGCGTGCTCGATAACCTCGGCAAAGCGAAGCGCGTCTCCGACGCCACGACTCCATGGACGCCCGAGCAGGAGAACAGCATCGGCCAGGCGGCGGCGGCGAAGATCATCCACATCTTCCCGCTCTACCAGAACGAAGCGGAGACGAAGTACGTGAACCTGGTCGCCGCGTCAGTGGCGCAATACGGCAGGCGCTCGCTGCAATATCACGTCGGCATCCTCAACACGCCCATCGCGTGGGCTTGCGCCATGCCCGGCGGATACATCTTCGTCACCCGCGGCGCGCTGGAGAAGATGAAGGATGAGTCCGAGCTCGCCGGCACCCTCGCGCACGAGGTCGCGCACGTGGACGCGCGCCATCTCGAGACCATCATCCGCAACAAGAAGCTGACCGGCCTGGCGGTCGAAGAGGGCACCTCGCGCCTGCCCCTCTCCGTGCTCACCGGCCTGGCTAACGAGCTCGTCACACAGGCGCTCACCCAGAATTACGGTCCCGACAAAGAGAATGACGCCGACAAGAAAGGCACCGACTTCGCCGCGCAGGCCGGCTACGCGCCCGCGGGATTGAAAGCCTTCCTCGAGACGCTCGCCGTCTTCGCTGCCGACGCTGCCAACCAGCAGAAGACCGGGATGTGGAACGGCAAGACGCATCCCGCGTTCTCTACCCGCGTGGCCAAGCTGAATGACCTGCTGAAGAAGTATCCCGCGACGGGACAGACGCTGGCCGAGCGATTCAAGAAGAACACGGCGGCGGAGACGGATAGGACGGCCGAGAAAAAGCCAGGCTCGGGCGAATAAGCTCGGGCGAATAAAAAGCCCCGCGCCGTAGCGCGGGGCTTTTGAACTTCAAAACTCTTAGTGCGTCTCTTAGTACAGCCGGAAGTTCACTTCCACATTGATCTGCACCGCGACGGGCTGTCCATCTTTGCGCGCGGGATCGAACTTCCATTGCCGGACGGCTTCCATCGCCTTCTCATCTAATCCCAGGCCGAGCGAGCGCTGCACGCGCATATCGTGCACGCGGCCATCCGGACCGACCACGACCCACAGCACCACCACGCCCATGTACTTGGCCTTGCGCGCTTCTTCCGAGTACTCCGGATCGGGCGCATAGAGCGCGCGCGGTGCGCTCACGCCGCCGCCCACGCGATAGGCGCCGCCACCGATGCCGCCGCCCCAGCCTGGGCCCACGCCCGGTCCGCGGCCTGAGCCAACGCCGCCGCCAGAACCTGAACCAATGCCCGCGCCTGAGCCGGTGCCGTTCGAAGGCGGACCGATCACGCCCTTGGGATCGCCGAGTGCGGCGATGTTCGGCTCCGCTACCGGGATATTCGGCATCACCACGGTCGGCTCCATCGCCAATTTCGGATCAGGATTGCGGATCACCGCCGCCGGCGGAGTGAACTGCTCCAGAGATTTCTTGGGCAGCTTGCCGGCCGAGGCATCGAGCTTGTCGCGATCGCCGCCGCCACCGCCGCCGCCCGCCTTCTTCGAGGAGACGGGCAGCACGTAGTCGCTGAGTTCGGCGCCGACGAGCGAGACCACGTTGCGCTTGATCTCGTCCTTATGCTTCACGAACAGGAAGCCCGAGGTCAGCATGAGGGCGACCGCTGCGGTGTGCGCCAGGAATGACAGGATGAAGGTCTTGGGCTGGACGCCATAGGTTCCGTACCCCACCCCGAACAGCGTGGGTAGGATGTCGGGCGGACGAGACCCCGCGCCCGGCAGCTTCGGACTCTTGTTTACGGCAGAAGTAGCCATTGGCGAACCCACCCAGTATATGCCGGTTGCAGGTGGAAAGTTCCAGAATTCTTGCTGCCGGCCGCCTCGCACACGCCCAGAAAACACGTGCCTGACGCGGTTAACTCCAACCTCTTCCTGCCCCTGGAGGGAGAACGAGACGCCCCGCCGGACTTGCAGAGTTTATGTGTGGGAGCGCAATCGAGTTGTAGCCCGCTCGCCCCCGAGCGGGCGCTTGGGTGTGAGGTGGGGCCGTGGCGACTCGCCGCTCTACTTGAACAGCGCCCCGAAGAAAGACTTCAGTCGCGCGAAGGCGCCCTTCCTCTTCGGAGTGGGCGGCGCCGGTGGCAGCGCCGCCACCGCCGGCAGCTTGGGCAAGGTGGCGAGCGAGGCGCGCAACGGATGCTCGGCCGGAGGCACGTCGTCTTTGTTCACGTCACCTTTGTTCACGTCGCCTTTGTTCAGCCGCTGATCCTCTTTGCGCAGATCCTCTGCCCGGAAGACGAAGGGTGAATCCACCTCGACGCGCGTGAGATCGGTTTTCAGCTCCGGCGCGGGAGCTTCCGGCGGCTTGGTTTGCGGAGCGACGGCCTCGGTCGCGATCAGCACCGGGACGCTCGCTGGCGCCGGCTTCGGCGCCTCCGCGCGCAGCACGGGCGCCGGAGCTGCCGGCGGCGGACACCCACAGTCGCCCATCGGGTTCGCCTGGGGCTCGCTCAATCTTCCCTTGCGGAAGAGCACTCGCTCGTGGGGCTTCACTTGATAGGTGGCGTCGCCCATCATCTCGGTGAGCACCAGCGACGCGCCATTGGAAGTGCGCGCCTGCACGCAGGTATCGCCGTTGGGACGGCTGCGCAACGCGAAGTGAAACGTTCCCGGCCCGGCCAGCAGGATGCGGAAGTCGGGCGTGACAATGATGTCGGTGTCGGCGGAGCCCGCCAGCTTGTAATCCGCCTCGATGGCGCCCGAGCCCATGGCGAACATGAGCTCGCGGCCGTTGCTCGATGCGCTCACCGCCACGCTGGTCTGCGCGCACACGCGCACTTCGCCGCCGCGCGCCAGCGCCAGTCGCGCCGCCGCATCGCCGGCGGTCACGTTGGCGCCGCTCATCACCTTGGCGCCGCCGCTGGTGAGCTGTACCGAACCTCGTACGGTGGCGTCGGAGGCGAATACTTCGCCGATGGGCTGCGCGACGGACGACTGCGCGGCGAACGACTGCGGGGCCGCGTCAGCAGTGGCAGCAGCCAGCACCGCAATGGTGAGGAACGAGAACCGGGAGAAGAGAGACTTCATGGCGTGGCCGGGCGCGCGGGCTAATTCTCGCTGGAGAGATCGTATTTGTCGATGGCGGCGGCGATGCCGAACCGGGTGCCTTCGCCCTTATCCTTATCCACGCGCACCACGCGTCCCGAGCAATGGATACGCAGTGCTTCGGTCAGCGTGATCTCCGGCGGCAGGGTAAGCGTGAACTCGACCTCGCTGCCTTCGGCGGGCGCGCTCTCCATGTAGAAAAAGACGCCGCGCGCGCTCACGTCCCGCGTCTCCGAGACCATCTCGCCTCTTTCCTTGCTCTGCACCTTCATCGCCACCGGCAAGCTGAGCGGAAAGCGGCGGGTGGCGCGCTTATCGGTCTGTGCTTTCGTGGCCATCCGGAAAACCCTCTTTTCGCGGGCGTAAGTGTCGTTCCCGGGGGGATGAATGTCAATCCAGATTCCGAGACAGCTTGGGTTTTTGACCAAGCGGGGAATGACTACAGCGCCAGGAAATTCTTGAGCAGCGCTTTCCCATTCTCGGTGAGCACGCTTTCAGGATGGAACTGCACGCCCTCGACCTTCATCGTCCGATGACGCACGCCCATAATGACGCCCACATCGTCAGGCGGCCGGGCCCCCGCCTGGACGACGCGCGCCGTGATCTCGAGCTCCTTCGGCAAACCTTTTTCCGCGACGATGAGCGAGTGGTAGCGGGTGGCGGTGAAGGGCGAGGGCAGTCCGCGGAAGATGGTCTGGCCATCGTGCTCCACCGCGCTGGTCTTGCCGTGCATCAGCTTCTCCGCGCGCACGACTCTGCCGCCAAAGGCCGCGCCGATGGCTTGGTGTCCGAGACAAACGCCCAGCACCGGCCGCTTGCCGGCGAAATAACGGATGACGTCGATGGATATCCCCGCCTCTTGCGGCGTGCATGGCCCGGGCGAGACCACGATGTGCGAGGGCGCGAGCCGCTCGATCTCCGCCGGCGTGGTCTGGTCATTGCGCCGCACTTCGACCCGCTCCCCCAACTCGCCAAAATACTGCACCAGGTTGTAGGTGAAGGAATCGTAGTTGTCCAATATGAAGATCATTGAGTCCTGCTAGCCCCGACAAAGCCCTTCACCACGGAGACACGGAGTCACGGAGAAGATCAAAAGCGCAAAGCTGAAAGATCAAAAGCGAAGCAATCAAGATAGGGCCGAAAGGTCAAAACCAAAAACCAAATCCTAAAAACCTCCGTGCCTCAGTGCCTCCGTGGTGGGTCTTGATCTACCCACCGCTACGCGCAATCTCGACCGCGCGGATGACGGCACTGGCCTTGTTGACGCACTCTTCGTATTCCGATTCCGCGACGCTGTCGGCCACGATGCCCGCGCCCGCCTGCACGTAAGCTCGCTTGCCCTGCATCAGCATCGTGCGGATGGCGATGCAGGAATCGAGATTCCCGGCAAAATCCGCATACAGGACCGCCCCGCCGTAGACGCCCCGGCGCACCGGCTCCAACTCTTCGATGATCTCCATGGCGCGCACCTTGGGCGCGCCGGTCAGGGTGCCGGCGGGAAAGCAGGCGGCAAAGGCATCGAGCGCGCTCAACTCCGGGCGCAGTCGTCCCACGAGATGCGAGACGAGATGCATCACGTGCGAGTAGCGCTCCACGTACATCAGGTTGCGGACTTCGACGCTGCCGTATTCGCTCACCCGTCCCAGGTCATTGCGGCCCAGGTCGACGAGCATCACGTGCTCGGCGCGCTCTTTCTCGTCATGGCGCAGCTCTTGCTCGAGCCGGCGATCTTCCGCGTCGTCAGGACTGCGCGGCCGCGTCCCCGCGATGGGATGGTATTCGAGCTGCCGCCCGGTCACCTTCACCAGCATCTCCGGGGAGGAGCCCAGCACGTGCGTCTCGCCCAGGCGCAGGAAGTACATATAGGGCGAGGGATTCACCGCGCGCAGCGCGCGATAGATATCGAACGGCGGCACGCCGGGCTCCAGCTCGAGGCGCTGCGAGAGCACGGTTTGGAAGACGTCGCCGGCAGCGATGTAGTCCTTCACTTTGCCGACCGACTTCAGGAAGCGCGCGCGCGGGGTGGTGGCGCGCGGCTTCAGGGGCTTCGCGATCGGCTTGCGCCCGGCGCCATGACGCTTGGCGATGCCGGCAAGCAGCGCCCGCTCCATCTCGTCGAGCTCGCGCACGGCCCGGTCGTAGGCTTGGCGCGGCTTCTGTCCGCGAACATCGACCGTCGCGATCAGATGGAGCTGATGCTTCACGTGGTCGAAGGCGAGCAGGCGATCGAAGAACATCAGCACGCAGTCCGGAAGATGAAGATCGTCCTGCGCCCGCGCGGGAAGTTTTTCCAGGCGTCGCACCGCGTCGTAAGCGAAGTAGCCGACGGCTCCGCCGGTGAACGGAGGCAGCCCGGCGACCTGCGCCACGCGATGTTCGGCGAGCAACCCGGCGACCACCTCAAAGACGCTTTGCTTTGGTTTCCTGATGGACTTCGCCGCCTTACGCCTGCTCCGCACGTGGTCGCTCTTCATATGAGCGACGCGCAGCTCGTCCCCGCGCGCGGTGACTACCATGTAAGGCCTGGCGCCGAGAAAGGTGTAGCGCCCGATGCGCTCGCCACCCTCCACCGATTCCAGCAGAAAGGCGTAAGGCTCTGCCGCCGCCAGGCTGAGGAAGGCTGACACCGGCGTCTCCAGGTCGGCGCTGATAGTGCGCGCCACCGGCACCAGGGTATGGTCCGCGGCCAGGCGCTCGAAGGTGGCTTGATCGGGGGTGAGCATGGGGAAACGTCGAACGTCGATTATACGGAGCCGCCGAAGGGACAAAAGACCAATGCGGCGGCCAGGGTTCGGTGTCCGACCCCCGTGATCCGGCCTTGTTCTACCCTAAAGGAACCGCATTCGCCACTGTTCCACCCGCAAGTGCCTAAGGGACAATGCTCTACCGCGGTTGACGGGGCGGCGCAGCGATAGCGTATACTGCTGCCACTTTTTCGGCATGTAGCCTCCCCCTCGAGCAAACAGAGCCGTCCGCCGCGGCTGGGAAGCAAGCTTAGACGCGGCAACGCCGCGCCTGAGGAAAGCTGTATCTCGCGTCAGGGCATGGGAGGAAGGTTTTGCAGGTCAGATTCTGGGGCGTCCGCGGTTCAACGCCCACGCCGCAACCCGAGAACCTTCGCTACGGAGGCAACACCTCCTGCGTCGAGGTCCGCATCAACGGACACCTCTACATCTTCGACTGCGGCACCGGCTTCCGCGTGCTCGGCAAATCGCTCTCCAAGGAATTCCAGGGCAAGGGTTTCCACGCCCACATCTTCCTCTCGCACTTCCATTGGGACCACATCCAAGGCATCCCCTTCTTCGTCCCGCTCTACGAGAACAAGGAAAACTATTTCTTCTTCCACTCCTCCAGCCGCACGCGCGGCCTGCAGCGCGCCATCGAGGAGCAGATGAGCGACCCGTACTTCCCCGTGGACATGACGGAGATGGCTGCCCACCGCAACTTCTACGACATCGAAGAAGACAAGATCGCTTTCGACGACTGCACCGTGCAGTCGATGTGGCTGAACCATCCGCAAGGCTGCCTCGGCTTCCGCATCGAGACCGAGGACAAAGTGGTGGTCTACGCCACCGACAACGAGCCCGGCCATCCCGTCTTCGATAAGAACGTGCGCAAGCTGGCGCAGGGCGCCGACGTCCTCATCTACGACGCGCAGTACCTGCCCGACCAGTACGAGGCCTCGAAGCGCGGCTGGGGACACAGCCATTGGCGCGAAGCGGTGAACATCGTGATGGAAGCGGGGGTGAAGGAACTGGTGCTCTTCCACCACGACCCCGACCACTCCGACACCCGCATCGATTCCATCGTCAAGACCGCCGGCGAGCACTATCCCAAGGTGCGTGCCGCGTCGGAAGGCATGGAAATAAAGCTGTAGTGATCTGAATCGTGACGGCGGCGCCGGCTGTCATCGGATTTTCACGCACCCTTCATCCTATCGTCATGAAGATGGGGCTAGAGTGCGTCAACCCTCCAGAGCCACCCGCATGTAGTTCCCAACCAACGGCGCCGCACACCTCAGTGGCGCCGTTCTTCCCTTGGTGGCCGAACACTGGTGCCTGAACACTGGTGCCCGAACTCTGGCTGATGTCTGCACTTGGTTACCTCCCTGCTACTTGCCCACCTTGCCTCCCCTTCCCCGCATCTCTATACTTTCCGGTTGCCTCTGGCCGGGCGCTTCATAAAGCCCGCGAGTCCTCATTCGGAGACTTATGCGAACCATTTCCATGGAGCAGGAGATCAACCCCTGGGAATCCCAGGCGGCGCGGTTCGACCTGGCGGCGCAGAAGCTCAACCTCGATGAAGGTTTGTGGAAGATCCTGCGCTATCCCACGCGCGAGATCATCGTGCACATCCCGGTGCAGATGGATGACGGCCGCATCGAGGTCTTCACCGGCTTCCGGGTGCAGCATTCCATCGCGCGCGGCCCGTCGAAGGGTGGCATCCGCTACGCGCCTGACGTCACGCTCGATGAAGTCCGCGCTCTGGCCAGTTGGATGACGTGGAAGTGCGCGGTGGTGAACATCCCCTTCGGCGGCGCCAAGGGTGGCGTGATCTGCGATCCCAAAAAGCTCTCCATGGGCGAACTCGAGCGCATCACGCGCCGCTACACCGCCGAGCTGGTGGAGTTCATCGGCCCGGAAAAAGACATTCCCGCTCCCGACGTGGGCACCAACGAGCAGACCATGGCCTGGATCATGGACACCTATTCCATGCACACCCGCCAGACCTGCACCGCGGTGGTCACCGGCAAGCCCGTCACCATGGGCGGCTCGCGCGGCCGCAAGGAAGCCACCGGACGCGGCGTGATGATCGTGGCCAACGAGGCGCTCAAGAAGCTGGGGATGAACATCGAAGAGACGCGCGTGATCGTGCAGGGCTTCGGCAACGTGGGCTCGAACGCCGCCAAGCTGATGCACGACGCGGGCTACAAGATCATCGGCGTGGGCGAATGGGATGGCGGCCTCTTCAACCCGGACGGCATCGACATCGACAAACTGCTCGACCACCAGCAGCGCAACGGCACCATCGTCGGATTCTCCGGCGCCGAAGCGCGTTCCACCGCCGATCTGCTCACTACCGATTGCGACATCCTGATCCCCGCCGCCACCGAGAACCAGATCACCAGCCAGAACGCCGAGCGGGTGAAGGCAAAGATCCTGATCGAAGGCGCCAACGGCCCCACCACCGCCGCCGCGGACGACATCCTGGCGGAGAACAGGGTCTTCGTCGTCCCCGACATCCTCGCCAACGCCGGCGGCGTGACCGCCAGCTACTTCGAGTGGGTGCAGGACCGCCAGGGATACTTCTGGAAAGAATCGGTGGTCAACGAACAGCTCGAGCACATCATGGTCAGCTCGTTCGAAGACGTGGTGCGCTACGCCGAGACGCACAACGTGAACAACCGCATCGCCGCCTACATGCTGGCCATCGATCGCGTGCAGTTCACCATCCGGCAGCGCGGCATATACGCCTAGTGGACGTCGCACAAAGCGAAGGGGAGCGGCTTCCGCCGCTCCCCGTTCGCACCTACCACGACAAGTAAACGCCGTTTTACTTGCCGAACCGCGCCAGCCGTTCGCTGAGGGTCTTAACGGCTGCACGCAAGTCTCCGAGACCGGCAGTATCGAAATCGAGGTCGCCACTCTCCACGTCGCGCGCCAACTCGCCGAGCATCTGGGTGGCGATGCGCATGCGCTCGGCCGCCACGAAGCGCACGGCGCTGAACGGATCGCCGCCCTTCTTGGCTTCCTCTTCTACCCACTTCTGCACCGCGCCCGAAGCGCGCCGCGCGTGCTCCATGGCTTCACGGAATTCCACCAAGACGCGCACGTCGACCGTGCCGGTGTGGATGGCTTTCTGCAACTCGTTCAACTCCTCGGTCGCGGCCTGGATCTTGGCGGTGATGTCACCGCTGTTCACGCTCGCCTGTGCCGCCATCGGTTCGTCCTTCCTCTCGCCGGTCTTTTTCTCGTCGCTCATGGGGGGATTCTGATGCCCGGCACAAGAACCGTCAAATAACCAAGGTAATGCCGTGCCTGCGGGCGCGGTTACCGACGTAACCCGCGCAACATGCTCAAAGTTGTGCGGAAAGTCGCGCCGCATTACCCGCGCTTCCGTTGCGCGCGTACCAGCGAAGGTAGATAATCGCCCATCGGCTCGCTCGGTTTTACTGGCCACTCGTCACTGATCACTGGCCACTGACCACCGTTCTCGTGAACTTGCCCAACAACATCACGCTCACCCGCATCGCGGCCATCCCGCTGATGTTGTGGGTGCTGCGCACCAGCCTGCTGAGTGACGCGAACGGCGAGCGCGAGATCGTTGCCGTCGCTATCTTCATCCTGGCCTCACTCACCGACGGTTTCGATGGCTACCTGGCCCGCAAGCGCAACCAGGTGACGACCCTGGGCATGCTGCTCGATCCGCTGGCGGACAAGCTCTGGATCACCGCCGCCTTCGTCTCGCTGGTGCAATTCAATCCCAAGATGGTTCCTGCCTGGATCGCCGTCGTCATCATCGGCCGCGAGTTCCTCGTCAGTGGACTGCGCTCCATCGCCGCGACGCAAGGCTTAACCATCGAGGCCAGCAACCTGGGCAAGTTCAAGATGGTGGTGCAGATCATCGCCGTTGTCGCCGCCATCTTCGACCGCCGCTGGGCGTATTGGCAGTTCGGCGGATTCATCCTGCCCATCCACTGGCTCGGGAAGGTCACCATATGGATCATGGTGGTGCTCTCGCTCTGGTCGGCCATCGATTACTTTGCCGCCTTCTGGTCGAAGGTGGCCGGCACGGTGGAGAAGCGCCGCAAGCGCCGCGCCTTCATCCTGAGCCGGCGCAGGAAGAGCGATGTCGCAGCCGGGTGATCCGAGAGGGCCGCAACTCGCCGACGCACGCGAGGATGACCAGCCGATCTACTCGAGCGACGAACGCGCGCTGCTGCTCCGCACCGCGCATCGCGCCATCGCAGCGGCGTTAGCCGATAGACAGGACCTTGCGCTGCCCGATGTGCCCGCGCATCTCAACGCCCCGCGCGGCGCTTTCACCACTTTGCATCTCGAGGGCAAGCTGCGCGGATGCGTGGGTTACGTGGCCGCGGTCAAGCCGCTCATCCAGACGGTCGCCGAGACGGCGGTCTCGGCGGCGTTCTACGATCCGCGCTTTCCGCCCGTCACCGCGAACGAGGCGCCCCACCTGAGGATCGAGATCAGCGTGTTGGCGCTGCCGCAACCGGTGCGTCCCGAGCACATCGTTCCCGGACGCCACGGACTGATCGTGACCCAAGGCTCGCGTCGCGGCCTGCTGCTGCCCCAGGTGGCCCCCGAGCACGGATGGGACGCGCTCACCTTTCTGGCCCAGACCTGCCTCAAGGCCGGACTTCCTCCGGACGCGTGGAAGGCGGGAGCGACGATCGAAGCCTTCACCGCGGAAGTGTTCGGCGAGTAGCGGGGGCGACGTTAGAATGCCGCAACTATGAATGCCGACGATGGGAACGCCGGCGTCCCGCCGGCTGGCGCGGGGGCGTCTCGCCCCCGCTACGGCACGGTTCGCATACGCGACCGCGGTCGGTTGCCGCACTGGGAGGTCGAGTCCGGGACATACTTCGTGACTTTCCGTCTCCACGACTCCATCCCGTCACATGTGGTCGCGCAGATGAAGGAACGCCTGACGCAACTTGGTGTTCGCGACGATCGCGAACTCACCAAGAAGCTCAATCTCCAAATCGATCGCTATGTCGATCGCGGCACCGGAGCCTGCTACCTGAGGAACCCCGCCGTGGCGTTGATCGTTCACGATTCGATCCAGAATCTCGATGGCCAGATGTATCGCCTTATGGCGTGGGCGGTGATGCCAAACCATATCCATCTCGTTTTTCGCCTGCTTCCTGGCCGCACCCTGGCGAAAGCGACCCAGAGCTTGAAGTCCTTCACCTCCAAGCGAGCGAACACGATCTTGGGGAGGTCTGGTGTTTTCTGGCAGCGGGAGTATTACGACAGGTCGCCGCGTAATGCGCGTGAGTTAAATCGCTTATACGCTTGAGAACCCGATCAAGGCCGGCCTGATCGATTGGCCATGGGTGGGTTGCTGTGGGCCAGAGGCCCACAGG
>JALYLW010000110.1 GCA_030774055.1 Acidobacteriota bacterium | reverse complement strand
TGGTTGCGGGGGGTGGATTTGAACCACCGACCTTTGGGTTATGAGCCCAACGAGCTACCAGACTGCTCCACCCCGCAAAGCCATCATAACAGCGGGTTTCGGCAGGGTCAACGCTGGCCAGCCACTCCGTAGTCCCATAATGGACTTCACGCGGACGCACCTCCCCGCTTCCTGCCGCGCGCTGAGCGCGCCGCTCTAGACTGAATGGGAGATGAACATCCTTATCGTTGACGGGGACCGGGCTGCGTCCCAACTCCTCTCCCAGCACCTCAACCAAACGGGACACCACGCCGGCGTCGCGTTCGACGCGCAGCACGCCGTGATGACGTGCGCGCGCGCGCGTCCTCACCTTGTGATCCTCGACTTGCAGCTTTCCGGCGAAGGTGGCCCCGAGGTGTTGCAGCGTCTCAAGACGTCGCCCAAAACTGCGATGGTGCCCGTCATCGTGCTCACCGCATCGGCGGAGCACGAGCAGGCTGCACTCGCGATGGGTGCCGACGCTTTCCTGGTCAAGTCTCCTGACTTCCGCCTCCTCGACGCCGCGCTCGAACGGTGCGTTCCGTCTGGCCGGCTCATTCCTTTTCCCGAGCCGGTGGATGATGTGGCGGTCGTATTTCCCAGCGCCGGCGCCAACGCGCTTGCGCCTGAACTTGCGCAAGCTTTCCCGGAGCCCTCCGCCATCGTGCGCAACATCCTGGTCGTGGATGACGATCCCGTAGTCTCCAACCTCGTCGCGCATTGCCTCAAGCACTCCGGCTTCACCATCTTCTTCGCCGGAGACATTCCCGAGGCCACTCGCATCCTGGACTCTTGCCACGTCGACGCCGTCATCCTCGACCTCGAACTGCCCAGCGGCCATGGACTCGACGTCATCCAGCACATCAGGTCCTTCGCCCGCACCGGCGACGTGCGCATCTTCGTGGTCAGCGGCACCACCGACGATCATGGCGCCGACTTCGCCTTGGCCGCCGGCGCCGATCGCTTCTTCCCTAAGCCGCCCGACATGGACCGCGTGATCGAAGCGCTGCGCGAGTATTATCCCGCGCCCTCGCTGCGCAGCAAGCCGAGCGTCCCCTGGTTGGTGCAGCCGGTATAGATCGCAGATCACAGATCACAGATCACAGATAACAGATAACAGATAACCGGCCGCGGCTAGCCGTCCCAATGCCGCCACCTGCGCGGCATCTGCTCGCGCCTGTAGACTGTCTCCCGCATGTCGCGCGATATCACTGCTGTGCCACCCATCCCCGCTGACCAGCGCCACGCCTATGGCGCCGACGTCAGCCAGTTCTTCGACCTGTTCTTGCCCGCCTCCACGCCCGGTTCAAAGCCGCGTGGCTTTGCGGTTGGTTTCCTATTAATGATCCACGGTGGCTTCTGGCGCGCGCGCTATGACCTTACCCATGCCAGTCATCTGTGCGCGGCGCTATCCGCTGCCGGCATTGCCACCGCCAGCCTGGAATATCGCCGCGTGGGCAAGAACGACGGTAGCAACGGAAACGCCGGCGGATGGCCGGCCAGCTTCGACGACGTCCGCGCCGGCCTCGCCGCCGCGCGCCAGCACTTCGCCGCTCCCCCCGTGGTCGTGGGACACTCCGCCGGCGGCCACCTCGCGCTCCGCCTCGCAGCCGCAACCTCTGCCATGAAGGGGGTAGTTGCGCTCGCTCCCGTCGCCGACCTGCAACTCGCTTACGACCTCCACCTCAGCCATGACGCTGTCGTCGGCTTCCTCGGCGGCACTCCCGCCGAAAAGCCCGAGGCCTACGCCGCTGCCGACGCCGCCCGCCACGCCTCCGCCATCCCGCGCACGCTCATCCACGGAACGCACGACGACGTTGTCCCCATCGCCCTCAGCCAGTCCTTCCTCGCGCAGCGCCGCGCCGACCACGGCCCGGTCGAACTCGTGGAGCTCGCCGATGCGGGACACTTAGACCTCATCGACCCGCAGGCGCCCGCCTTCAAGATCGTGTTGCAGTCCGTTCTTCGGTTTGCCTGAGGAGGGAGATCCGCGAAGGAGGATCCGCGAGGGAGGATTCGCGAGGAGAGTACGCGAACGACGTCCCGCGGCGGCTACTGACTTCTAACTGCTGACTCCTGCAACGAACTGCTCGACGAACTTTGCCACGTCGGTGAACGAGTTGTAGAGCGGCACCGGCGTCACGCGCAGGATATTCGGCTCGCGGAAGTCCGTCATCACGCCCGCCTCCGCCAGCCGCTCCACCAACTTATTGGCGTGTTCCTTGCTTGCGTTCTCCAAGATGCGGATGGCCAGCATGGCGCCGCGCCGCGACGCCTCGCTCGGCGTGATCACGGTGAAGCGCGGGCTCTGATGCTGCTCCAGCAACGACTCCAGATATCGGGTCAAGGCCACGCTCTTCAGCCGCAGCGCCTCCATCCCGGCCTCCTCGAAGATCTCGAGCGCCGCCCGTAGTGCCGCCATCGAGAGCACCGGAGGATTCGATATCTGCCAGCCCTCCGCGCCCGCCATCGGCTGGAAGTCAGGGCCCATGCGGAAGCGCGTTCCTTCGTCGTGCCCCCACCATCCCGCGAAGCGCGGCAGCTCGAACGCCCGCGCGTGCCGTTCATGGACGAAGCATCCGCCCACGCATCCCGGCCCGCCATTCACGTACTTGTAGTTGCACCACACCGCGAAGTCCACGTCCCAGTCGTGCAGCCGGAGCACGACGTTTCCCGCCGCGTGCGCGAGATCGAAGGCCACCACGCACCCTTGCGCGTGCCCCGCCTTGGTGATGCCGGGCATGTCGAAGGCCTGTCCCGTCGAATAATTCACGCCGCCCAGCAGCACCAGCGCGATGGTCTCGCCGATTCCGTCGATGGTCGCGCGGATATCCTCATCGCGCAGCGTCGCCTCGCGCGCGCGCGGCGTGAGTTCGATCAACGAGGTTGCCGGATCGAGGCCGTGATAGCGCAGTTGCGACTTGATCGCGTATTGGTCGGAGGGGAAGGCGCCGCGCTCGATCACGATCTTGTGCCGCTGCTTCGTCGGCCGGAAGAACGACACCATCATCAGGTGCAGGTTCACGGTGAGCGAGTTCATCACCACCACTTCGCTCGATCTCGCGCCCACCAGCCGCGCCGTCTGGTCGGCGAGGAAGCGGTGATACGGCACCCACGGGGACTTCGCCTGCAGGTGCGCATGTACGCCCAGCTCTTCCCAGTCCTTCATCTCCTGCTCGAGATATGCGCGCGCCGTCTTCGGCTGCAGCCCGAGCGAGTGCCCCACCAGGTAGACCACCGGCTCGCCCTGCGGCGTGCGCGGGAAATAAAACCGCTCGCGATACTTTGCCAGCGGATCGCGCGCATCGAGCGCGGCCGCGGACTCACGCATGGTTTCCGTCTCAGGCATCCTGTCCCACTCCCAATGGCGCTCCCAATCCTGCTCCCAGCGGCGCAAGCTCACGCTGGATGAGCTCGTCCGCGCGCTTCCAATCCAGCTGCTCCACCCGCTCGATCCCCTCGCACAGCTCGCCCAGGATGGTGTCCTGGATCCGGCCGCGCGACCAGGCCACCGAGTACGGCAGACGGTGGAAGGTCACCATCGCATATTTGGGAACGAAATGTCCCGGATATCTCGCCTCCAGCGCCAGCTCCACTTTTTTGCGGAACAAGAACCGCGGGTCGGCGACCTTGTCGCGCATCTCGACAAAGTTCTCCAGCGCAAGGTCGGCGATCGCGTCAGTGTTCTGCTTGCGTGCTGCTTCGAACTCGGCGAACAGACGGTCCCAATCCTTGTCCTTGCCTCCGCGGTCGAGCAGTTCGAGCAGCACGGTGCAATCCTCGAACGCGCAGTTCAGCCCCTGGCCAAAAAATGGCACGATGGCGTGGGCGGCGTCGCCCAGCAGCAGCGCGCGCCCATCACTGTGCCACGGCGAGCACTTGATCGTCACCATCGCGCCCACCGGGTTGGCGTTGTAGTTCTCCATCAGCCCGGGCATGAGCCGCAGCGCGTCGGGGAACTGCGCTTCGAAGAACGCGCGCACCTTGGCGTTCGAGTCCAGCTCGCCGAACGAGTCCTTGCCCGCGAACGGCAGGAACAGGATGCACCCAAACGTCCCATCGATGTTCGGCAGCGCGATCAGCATCAGGCTGCCGCGCGGCCATATGTGCAGCGCGTGCTTGTCCAACTGATGAACGTCGAGCTGGTGCTGGCCGTCCTTGCCCGCCGGGATGGTCAGCTCCTTGTAGCCGTAGTCGAGATATTGCTGCGCGAGGTTGAAGCGCGGCAGCGTGGCCTGCATCGCCAAACGGATGGCCGAGGCCGCCCCATCGGTCCCGATCACGATCGCCGACTCCACCGCGCGCTCGTTGCCGCTCTCTTCATCGCGCAGCCGCAGTTCCCCGGTGCGCGCATCATATCCAACACAACGACGGTTGAATTCGATGGCCACACCTCTCGCCTCGGCGGCGTTCATCAGCGCGATGTTCAACTCGGCGCGCGAGATCGAGTTGATGACCTCGGTCGCGTCTTTGCCGTAGGGCATGAAGCTCAGCTCGCCTGCCACCGAGTGCATCATCCGCCCGCGCATGGGGATGATGATCTTCTGCATCTCCCGCCAGATGCCGGCGGCGCGCAGCGCGTGGATGCCGCGCGTCGAGAGCGCCAGGTTGATCGATCGGCCCGCACTGATCTTCACCCGGCGCATGTCCGGCCGCCGCTCGTAGAGCCTTACCGCGTGGCCGCGCTTCTTCAGCTCGATGGCGAGCAGCGGCCCGGTCAGGCCGGAGCCCACCAGCGTGATGTCGGCCGCCGCGGTCATTAGGTTTTTTCGCGTGCTTGCTCGAGATCGGATTGGCTGGGCTGCTCCAGCATCGTCCGCGCTTCCCACAGCTCGGGGAAAAACTTCTTGTCGAGGGTGGTGCGCAGGTAGCTGGACCCCGCCGAGCCGCCCGTTCCCGAACGCATGCCGATCGTCCGCTCCACCAGCTGGATGTGCCGCAGCCGCCAGCTCATCACCAGCTCGTCGAACTCCACCAGGCGCTCGCACACGTCGATCCAGTCGCGGAAGTGCTGCTCGTCCGTGTAAAGGTCGCGGACGGCCAGCGCGCGCTGCTCTTCATTCGTTTGCGCGCGCGGCGTCTTCAATTTCCCGATGGTGTGCAGCGCGTCGAAGAACACGTCGTGCAGCGACGGCTCGGCCAAGCGCCGCTGCAGCGCCGCCATCGCCTCCGGCGACGGGTCGTGGTGGCGCAGCAGCTTCTCGTCTTTCTGCCCGCACAGGAACTCGATCTCGCGGAATTGCTCCGACTGGAATCCGCTCGCCGGCTCCAGCTTCCCGCGGAAGGCGAGGAAGTGCGTTGGCAGCATGGTCTCCAGGATGGTGAACTGCGAGACCGCTACGCGCATGATCTCGGTGCAGCGCCGCAGCAGCCGCGCCGCCTCATAGATCTCTTCCCGCCGTGCCGCGTTCTCGCTCACATGGCGGAAGGCCGCCGTGACCGCGTCCAGGTCGTGCAGCAATTCCTTGAACCACAGCTCGTAGGTTTGGTGGATGATGATGAACATCATCTCGTCGTGGTGCTCCGGCTTCGATTGCGGATGCTGCAGGTGCAGCAGCTCCGGGATGCGCAGGTAGGACGAATAGGTCAGCAACGGAGCGCCCGTCCCGCCCGCTTTCCCGCTCCCGCCAGAAGCCCCACCGTACGCGCTGCTCTCCGCCGGCTTGCCCATCGGACATCCGGCCGTGGCCACCACCCCTTCGCCTTTCTTGTCTTTGTTTCCGGCGTTTCCGGCGGCAGCTTTATCCATTGTTCCCTTCGACTTCGTCTTCTTCGACAGGTTCAGCCAGCCGTGAGCGTTCGCGCCCAGGATCTTCGCTTTCACGTCGGGAGCGAGCTTGCTTTCGCGCACCAGGCGTCCGATATTCTCCTCGCCGAGCGGGAACGGATAATCCGACCCCAGCACCACGCGATCGCTTCCCATCACCTGCACCAGAAGTTGCAGCGCGTTCTGGTCGAACACCGCCGAGTCCACGTAAAAACGGCTCACGTAGTGGCTGGGAGGCAGCTCGCTCTTGCCGCGCGCCACGGGATGGTGCGCCCACGCATTCTCCAGCCGCCCGAGCAGGAACGCGAAACTCCCGCCGCCGTGCGCGAAACAGATGCGCAGGTCTTTTGGCAGCTGGTCGAATCCGCCACTCTTGATCAATGAGACGATGGCGAGATGCGTCTCCGCTGGCATGCCGACCGTCCACGGCATCATGTAGTTCGGCATGCGCTCGCTCCCCATCATGTCCCACGGATGCACCAGCACCGCCGCGCCCTCCGCGGCACAGTGGCCGAGGAACTCGATGATGCCGGGATCGTCCAGGTTTTTCTCGCCGACGTGGTTGCCGATCTCCACGCCCACGTGACCGGCCTTCATGCAGCGCGAAAGCTCCCGCACTGCCGCCTTCGTGTCCTGCAGCGGCACCTGGCAAAGCGATTTCAGCCGCCCCTTGCCGCGCGCGCAGAACTCGAGCAGCGCATCGTTGAAGAACTTCGACACGTCATCCGCATGCGCCACCGGACGCTCGTAGGAGAACAGCACCGGCGTATGCGAGATGAGCTGCAGCTCGATGCCGTCGCGGTCCATCTCTTCGAGCCGCACTTCCGGGTCCCAGCACGCCGCAGTGATTTTCCGGAAACAGTTATGGCCGATAAATATCTCCGCCGTGCCCGGTCCAGTGTGCTTGATGAGTGGCCAATCCGGCGTGCCATAGCGCTTCGCCAAGTCCGGCCAGGACTCGGGGAACCAGTGCGTGTGCATGTCGATGGTCTGTGCCATGCCGATCATTGGCCCTTCGGCGGATGCACCGCCCCACACTGCTTGCACGTCCGCGCTTCCATGCTGCCGTAGAACTGCTCGAAGATCGGCGGCAGGTCTTTCACGATGCTCTCGATGCGCTTCTCCGCGCGATGCAGCCGGTGGTGGCATTTCTGGCAGTACCACTCGAACGCGTCCACCGTGCCCTCTGGTCGCGGCACTTCGATCACCACTCCGATCGTATCCGGCCCGCGCTGCGGCGAATGACGCATGTGCGCCGGCAGCAGAAAGATGTCGCCCTCGTTGATCGGGACGTCTACCGGCGGCTTGCCCGCCTCCGGCATCAGCCGCACCACGATGTTGCCCTTCAGCTGGTAGAAGAACTCCTCCGTCGGATCGTCATGGAAGTCGCGCCGCTGGTTCGGCCCACCGACCACCGTCACCATCATCTCGCCGTCTTCCCACACCTGCTGGTTGCCGACCGGCGGCTTCAGCTTGTCTTTGTTCGCGTCTATCCATTTCTGGAAGTTGAAAGCTTTCAGCGTCTTGATGGATGGCATGAGTGCGTCCTCTATTTCTTTTCCGGCTTGTACGCCCGCGCGGTCATCTCGATCAGCAGGTGCGGCCCGGGTAGCTCGCGCACCCCTACCGTCGTGCGCGCTGGCGCGTCCTCGTCGAAATACTCGGCGTAGGCTTCGTTGTAGCCGGCAAAATCTTTCATCTCTACCAGGTACGAGTTCATCTCCACCACATCCTTGAGCGAGGCGCCGGCGCTCGCCAGGATGTCGCGGATGTTCTCGATCGTTGCCCGCGTCTGGGCGCGGATATCGAGCTGCATCGTGCCATCGGCGCCGGGCTCCGCCCCCGCGACCGAATCGTCGGCGCGCCGCGCGCTCGTTCCTGAGACGAACAGGAAATCTCCCGCGCGCTTCACGTGCGAATATTTTCCCAGCGGCTTCGCCTTGCCCGCCACTACCTTCGTGTCCATAGGTTGTTTGTCAGTCCTCGGAGTCCGCTGCTCAGATCTTGATGCACACATTGTTCAGCTGCGAGTAGAAATCCAGAGAGTGCACTCCGCCTTCGCGTCCGATGCCCGAGAGTCCTACGCCCCCAAACGGCGTCCGCAAGTCGCGCAGGAACCACGAGTTCACCCACGTGATGCCCGCGCGCATCTGCTGCGCCACGCGATGCGCCCGGTCGAGCCGCGTCGTCCATATCGAAGCGGCCAGTCCGTATGGTGTGTCATTCGCCAGCGCGACCGCCTGCTCTTCGGTATCGAACGGCGCCAGGTGTGCCACCGGCCCGAATATCTCCTCGCGCACGCAGCGCGCGCACTCCTCCAAACCCGTCAGGATAGTCGGTTGCACCCAGAAGCCCCGGTTTCGGGCATCGTCGTCGCGCGCGTCGCCGAACTTCGGCGCGCCGCCGCCGGTCACCACGGTCGCGCCTTCCTCCCGCGCCAACTTAAAGTATCCCATCACCTTATCGCGGTGAGAGGCTGATATCAGAGGTCCTAGCGTCGTCTTACTATCCATCGGCCAGCCCGCCACTTGCGCTTCCGCCTGTTGCTTCAGCGCCGCGACGAACCTTTCGAAGATGCCGCGCTCCACATACACGCGCTCCGCGCACAGGCAGACCTGCCCGGTGTTCATGAAGACGGCTTCCGCGATGCCGGCGACCGCGGCGTCGAAGTCCGCATCGGCAAACACGATGGCCGCGTTCTTTCCGCCCAACTCGAACGACACCGGCTTCACTCCCGGCGCGCACGCTTTCATGATGGCCGCGCCGGTCTTTGATTCGCCGGTGAAGGTGATCGCGTCCACCTCGGGATGCGTCGTCAAAAACTCGCCCGCCGACTCCGGCCCGAAGCCGTGCACCAGGTTGAACACGCCCGCCGGCACTCCCGCCTCGTGCATCACCTCAGCGAGCAGTGTTGCCGTCGCCGGCGTTTCTTCTGAAGGCTTCACCACGACCGCGTTCCCGCACGCCAGCGCCGGCGCGGTCTTCCACGTCAGCAGCAACAGCGGCAGGTTCCACGGCGTGACGATGCCGACCACCCCCATCGGTTTGCGCACGGCGTAGTTCAGCGCCTGCCGGCCATCCGGTGTTTCGGATTGATACGCTTCCACGCCGGTCGTCTTGATGATGTCGGCGAAGGTGCGGAAATTCGCCGCGCCGCGTGGGATGTCTAATCGCTTGGCCAGCGAAATTGGCTTGCCGGTATCGGCGACCTCGGCGGCGAGGAAGTCATCGAAACGCCGCTCGATGCCGTCGGCGATCTTGTTCAGCATCGTCGCGCGCTCGCGGACACCCGCCTTTCCCCACGTACCCGCCGCCGCTCGTCGGGCGGCGTGTACCGCAGCGTCAACCAGCTCGCGATCAGCCTCGGCGACCTTCGCGATCACCGTGCCGTCGGCGGGATTGACGTCATCAAACTCGCGCGCTCCGCCGGCAAAGCGCCCGTCCACATAGTTCTGGAAGCGCCGGACCGCGGCCCCGGCATTGCGCGCCGGGCTACTCACACCACGGCTGTTCACGGCGTTTTGGACTGGATTTTCCAAACAGAGAATCGTAACAGGGCAGACCAAGCCTTACAAAGATGGAGCGACTTGGCGACTTGGCGACTTGGACTTCGTACTTGTGCCTATGCCTCTGCCGCCGCCATCGCCTGCCGCCGCAGCGAGCGTAACTGGAATGACGTCGCGATCAGCACCACTCCGAAGACCGTGGCATACACCGAGGTCACCACGATCAGGCGTTCGACGTTGCGCATCGCGAGCACCAGCGCCGCCGCCGCGCCGAACGAGAACATGGCAGTGGCGACCAGCGCCGCCCCCTGCAACTGGTGCCGCCGCATATGGCGTGCGAGCGAGATCTCTCCCATGCCGCCGATCACGGCATGGGCCGCCACCAGCGCCGCCAGCGGCACGATGTTGTCGGCCTCGGAAAACATCAGCCAACCCGCCAGCACCAGCAGCAGCGTGGAATGCAGCAGCGTGACCGGCCAATGCCGGTGCCGCAGCACCAGCATGCCCAAGGTGATGGAGAAAAGTCCCGCGATCAGCAAGTACGACCCGAAGCAAGCCTGGATGAACACCAACGCGATCGCCGGCCCGTAGTCGACGTGCAGTACGCCGGTCGCCACCCACACTATTGCCGCGAACACTAGCGCGAGCAGGCCGCGCAAAAGCACCAGCCACCAGTACTCGCTCAGCCGCTCCACGTCGTGCAGGATCTTCATCGCCACGGCGGAAGCGTACCGCGATGTGGCGGCGCTTGCCACAGGAAACTAATGGTTAGGAAACCGGTGTTTTGCGGTGGCTGTGGGGCTTGGCGCCGGCCGCGGCGAGGGCCGAGGGCACCCCTCCCGTTACTGTCCGCGGACGCGTTTCAGCGCGGTCTGCGCATTCTGGAAATCGTGCGCCAGTGAGAGCGCGGCTTCATACTCGGCCGCCGCTCCGCCCTTGTCGCCTTGCTTCTCCAGGATCTGTCCCAGCAGATAGTGTGCCTTGAACGCCGGCGCTTCATCGCTGCTGGGATTCTTCAGATAGCTCCGCAACAAACGGCTGGCGAGGGTGAAGTTGCGCCCCGCGCGGAACAGGATAGACGCCGCATCGTACAGCGTCTCATCACTCTTCTTCTCCGCCGCGATGGCCTTGTTCACCGCCGCTTCCATCTTCGATTTCTGGTCGGTGCGGCGATAGAACGAAGCGACGTCGAGCCAGCGTCCCGCCTGGTTGCCGCTCGCTGCCACCGCGGCAACGTATTCCTTTTCGGCCGTGGCGTTGTCCTTATCTTTTTCGGCGAGGTATCCACGCACCCAGTGCGCCGCGCTCTCATTCTGTCCCGCGATGCGGTCCGCTTCCGCTACCGCTTTCTCGCGCCCGCCCCCCAGCATCGACGGAGCCTCGATGAAGAACTCCGCCAAGTCGGTGCGCGCATCCACGTTGTTGGCGTTGATCCGCACCGCGGCCTCGAATTCCATCCGGACTTTCTTGGCCATCCCCCACGCCACCCAGAACGGAGAGTTCTCCGCCTTGTTGCCGTAGGCGCGGCCCAGCCAGAGGTGATAGTCGCTGTTGTTCGGCTCGAGCGCCACCGCCTTCTCCGCCGCTTTCACCGCATCATCCCAGCGCTCGAGTGCAAGGTAGGCTTTCGAGAGCAGATGCCACGCCTCGGCGGGATTGCTTTTCTCCTGCGTAGCCGCACGCAGCAGCGTGATGGCTTCGTCCATCCGCCCGGCCTTCAGCGCTTCCTTCGCGCTCGACCCCATGGCGAGCGCCTCCGGGGGTAGCGCCAATGCCGACGCCAAGGCCAGGCCCAACAGCAAGACTGCTAAAAACTTCTTCAACGCTGTACCACCCTTACTTCCATGCCGTTCTTGAGCGCCTGCCCGGTCACCGCGCCGAGCGCGATCTGCGAACCGTCGGAGACGCCTTTGGTGATCTCGATGCGCGTCAAGCTCATCACGCCGGTCTCTACGTCCTGGCGTTTGAGCTGGTCTTTCACCACCTCATAGACAAAGCGTTTCCCGTTTTCCTGGTGCACCGCTTCCCGCGAGACGGTCAACGCGCTGTCGTGCTTTGCTGTCGTCACCGTCACGCTCACGTTCACGTTGGGCAGCAATTTCTGGTCTCCATTCTCCACGTCGATGGTGATCTCGCCCACGGTGCGCGTCCCGCGCGGGCTCACCGTCGTCGGCACCCGCGCCAACATGCCCGACCATGACCTGCCCGGCAGCGCGTCCCACGTGATCAGCACGGGCTGGCCCGTGGCCAGCTTGCCGATCTCCGGCTCGTCCACGAAGGCGCGCACCTGCAACTTCTTCAAGTCGGCGATCTGTGCCAGCAGGTCGCCGGCATTCACGTACTGGCCTTCGCGGATGGGCAGGGAATACACCACACCATCGCGCGGCGCCGTAACATTCGCAGTCTTCAATAAGGATTGCGCCGCTTGATAGGTCGCGCGCGCCTCGCCCGCCTGCGCCTGGATCTTCGCTTCCTCGGGCCGTGAGTAGCGCGAGCTCTGCTTCTGCTCGAACGCGGTCACGTCTGCCTGCGCTCGCTGGAAACGGTTGTCCGCTTCCTGCACCTCGGCCGGCGACGCTGCGCCGCGTCGCTCCAGCTCGCGCATCGCTTGCAGGTTGCGCTGTGCCGAATCGCGCTCTGCGCGCGCCTTCACCAGGTCGGCTTGCCGGTTCAGTACCTCTTCGTGCGTGCCGCCCGTCTTCATCGCCGCCAGGTCGGCCTCGGCAGACTTCAATCGCGCCAGTGCCCGCGCCGCGTCGGCGCGCGCGTTCGCATCGTCGAGCTGCAGGATCTTCTGGCCCGCCTGCACCCGGTCGCCCTCGTGGACGAACAGCTTCTTCACCGTCGTCGCCGCTGGGGCATGCGCTTCGAAATTATCCATGGGCTCGATCTTGCCGTTGGTCGAGATGGTGTTCACGATGAGTTCGCGCTGCGCCTTTTCGGCGCGCACTGGTATCTCGCCGCCGCGGCTCACGAACGCCACCAGCAGCAAGGCGGCGACCACCGCCACCACCACCATCCTCCATCGTCTACCGTTCATCGTTATCTCTTGGGATCTATCCCCACCGAAGACCGCAGCGGCCTCGTTCGGGCCTTGCGTTCGTACTCAAACCCTGGAAAACACGGCTCCCCGCGCACGATTTCCACTCGGGGGAAACCTTAACTATAGCGGACTGGAGCCCGCCCCTTCCACCCGCCAGAACCACCGCAAGTAACCGGCATTCCCGTTCCCGGCCTGCTTTTGCTGTGTCTTTCCGATTAGATGCAGTCCGGAGCCGAAGGTCTCGATTTCATTGCGGGGTCCGATACCGAACCAACATGCGAGGTGTCATGCTGAGGAGCGTTGCGAGGGCCGCGCCCCTTTCCGGCGGGGGTGAGCGCGGAGCGAGCGCCGGAATGCGCGAGCAGAGCGCGAGGGCGCAGCAGCTCCTGCTGCGGAGCCCTGACGGAGAAGACAGCGACGACGCATCTCACCCGTTACAATGTCCCTAATGCCAAGGTCACCCCGCTACACCTCGACCCACGCCCGCGCCGGCCTCAACCATCGCTTTCCCGCGATCGAGACCTTTCCCAACCAGTTTCCCCGCTACGAGATCACCATCGACGTTCCGGAGTTCACCTCGGTCTGCCCCAAGACCGGGCTGCCCGACTTCGGGATCCTTTACATCAAGTACATGCCTGACCGCGCCTGCCTCGAACTCAAGTCCTTGAAGGAATACGTCCTCGAATACCGCAACCTCGGCATCTTCCAGGAGAACATCGTGAACCGCGTCCTCGAAGACGTGGTCAAGGCGGCGAAGCCGGTGTGGGCGGTGGTGCGCGGCGAGTTCAACCGCCGCGGCGGCATCGGCACTACGGTCGAAGCCCGCTACCCCCGCCCCAAGAAATAAGACTTAGAGAAACGTCATCCTTCGCGAGTGGCTTTAGCCCGAGCGGAGGATCTCGGAAAGCTCGCCCGTCCCCGTTGCGGTGCTTTGATCCCCGATCCCTCGATCGTCCGATTTGCTACACTCCCCCATCCCGCAATGCCCCACGCCATCCATCCCCGCACCACACTGCTCATCCTCACCACGCTCAACTTCTTCAATTACATCGATCGTTCGATCCTGTTCGCGGTGCAGCCGCTGGTGCAGCACGAATTCCACCTCAGCGACAAGCAAGTCGGACTGCTGAGCAGCGCCTTCTTCATCTTCTACATGCTGGCTGCGCCCTTCATCGGACCGCTCGCTGACCGTTGGCCGCGCAAGCTGATCATCGTGGTGGGCTCCATCGTATGGAGCGGCGCCACGCTGCTGACCGCGCTCACCCACGACTACCAGACGCTCTTCATCCGCCACATCATCGTTGGCGTAGGCGAAGCGACCTTCGTCACCGTGACGCCCAGCTACATCGCCGATCTTTTCCCCGAGCACAAACGCGGACGCATGCTCTCCGTCTTCTATCTCGCCATCCCCGTCGGGACCGCCTGCGGCTATCTTCTTGGTGGGTGGTTAGGTCCGACTCACGGCTGGCGCATGCCGTTCTACGTTGCCGCCGCGCCCGGCATCCTGCTCGCCATTGCGATGATGTTCATGCAAGAGCCCGAGCGCGGACGCACCGACACGCTCGCCATCACGGCTGAGCGCAGCACCTTCCTCGGACTCTTCCGCAACAAAGCTTTCTGGACGGCTTCGCTCGGCATGGCGTTCCTTACCTTCGCGCTCGGCGGCCTTCAGGTCTGGATGCCGACCTTCCTCTCGCGCGTGCGCGGCATCTCGTTGCGCGACGCCGGCCTCATCTTCGGCGGCATCACCGTGGTCAGCGGCATCTTCGCCACCCTTCTCGGCGGATGGCTCGGTGACCACTACCTGCGCCGCACCCACAAGGCCTATTACCTCGTCTCCGCCATCGGCATGCTCATCGGACTGCCCGCCATGGCCATGGCCATCTACCTCGCCGGACGCCCCATGTTCCCGGCCATCTTCTTCGCCGAGTTCTTCCTGCTGCTCAACACCGGCCCACTCAACGCCGCCATCGTCAACTCGGTCAGCGCTTCGATCCGCGGAACCGCCATCGCTGTCAACCTGCTCACCATCCATCTGCTCGGCGACGCCTTTTCGCCCACCCTCATCGGATGGATCAGCGACCGCAGCTCGCTGCAAGCCGGCTTCTCCACCACCATCGTCGCCATCGGACTCGCCGCCGCCGTGCTGCTCTACGGCATGCGCTTTGCTCCACCCACGCCCGCCCAGCCCGCCGTCGCAGGAGGCGGGCACGGACCATGATGACGACGATGACGACGTTGACGTCGGCGTCGACCGCCACCGCACTCTGGTTCTGGTGGATCTGGTTCTGCTGGATATACGGCAGCATCGTTGCCGCCGTCATGCTCGTCATCGTCGTCAACGCCACCCTCGGCCTGCACACCATCCCCAACCTCAGCTTGCCGGAGTGGGACATCTGGCCGGAAGGAGTGCCAGGGAAGCATCCGCGCCTCACCGTCATCGTTCCCGCCCTCAACGAGCAGGAAGCCATCGGCGCCTGCCTGGGCTCGTTCCTCGAGCAGGACTACGACAACCTCGAAGTCATCGCCGTCAACGACCGCTCCACCGATGCGACCGGCGAGATCATGGAAAAACTTCGCGCCGCCGTGGCGCGGCCGCACTCGGCCGCGGCGCTTGACTTCAAGGTCTTGCACATCGAGAACCTCCCCGCCGGCTGGCTGGGCAAGCCACACGCCATGGGGAAGGCGGCCGCGGTCGCGACCGGCGAGTGGCTGCTGTTCACCGATGCCGACGTCATGTTCCGCTCCGATTCGCTTCGCCGCGCCGTCGCCTATGCGGAGAGCGAGCGCGCCGATCATCTCGTGCTCGCGCCCACCATGCTCGCGCTCACCGTGGGCGAGCGCATGATGACCGCCATGATCCAGCTGGCGATGATCGGACTGCGTCCATGGAAGGTCCGCGACCCGCGCTCCAAGGCGTTCATCGGATGGGGCGCCTTCAACCTGGTCCGCCGTCGCGCCTATGAAGGCATCGGGACGATGGAAGCGCTGCGCCTCCAGGTCGTCGAAGACATGGAATTCGGACGCCGCATCAAGCGTGCCGGCTTCGCTTCGCGCTTCGCCACCGGCCCGGAGCTGGTGCAGATCCGCTGGGGACGCGGCGCGCTCGGTCCCGTCCGCAACCTCACCAAGAACGCTTACGCCGCCCTCGGATTCCGCTGGTGGCTCGCGCTCGCCCTCGTGGCCGCCGTGCTCGCTTTCCACGTCGCGCCCTTCGTCTTTGTGTTTGTCGCGCCCGGATGGGCCAAGCTTGGCTTCGCCATCGAACTCGCTGGCCTCTTCTGGATCTACGTGCGCCTGCGCAAGATGTACAACATCAACCCGGCATATTTTCTGCTGAACCCCATTGCCGGTCTGCTGATGGCCTACGCCATGCTGTTGTCGCTGGTCGTCACGCTGCGCCAGGGCGGCATCATCTGGCGGGGGACGAAATACTCGATGGACGAACTTCGCCGCGCCTCCCCTAAACTCTGGGAATAGCTCGAGCCTTCACCGCTTCTCCGCGTCGATCTTCGACGGATTCAGGTCCTCCGGCTTGCCCTTCGTCCGGTAGCGTCCCGCGCTGTAGCTGCCGTGTCGCGACGCATCGTAATCTTTCGGCATCGGCGGAAGCTTCGCGGCCTCGCCGTGTAACTGCCGGCCGTCTTTCAGGATGATCTCCGCCCGTCCCCCATACAGCTTGATCTTCCCGAACAGTTCGATGTTCGTGCCGGAGAGCCGCCGCACGTCGCCCACGTCGCGCAGGTTCGAAGCGAACACCACCACAGTGAACGGACACTTCGCGTAGTCCTCGCAAAAATCCAGGAACCATGCGCCTTTCTTTCCCTCCGCCACCTTCAGCACTTTTCCGCTGACGCAGACACTCTCGCCCACGCGGTTCGGCGCTTCCGTGTAGGGAATGCACGCCGCCTGTGCAGAAGAGACGACCGCGACCGAAGAGAGCAAACCGAGTAGGGCGGTGACGCCCGCGGTCCGACGCACGGGGTTTCGTATGGGGATTCGCATGGGGTTTCGCATGATGTCGGCTGCACGCATGGCCCACCGTACCCGCCGCCAGGGTGCGTCGCTGTATCAAGTTGCTCACCGGTGAACGCTCGCTACTTCGCCGGTTGCGCCGGTTGCGTCGGTTCCATCTGCAGCGCTTCGTTGAAGCGGTTGAAGTAGTTGAACAATCCGACCACGCTCGCCAGCTCCACGACCTCACCTTCATCGAAGTGCCGCCGCAGGTCTTCCCACAGCGCCTCGTCCACGTTGTGGGAGTCAACCGTCATGCGCTCGGCAAAGCGCAACGCAACTTTTTCTTTGTCGGTAAGGTCGGCGCGCGTTTCGAAGTCAGCGAGGTGCGCGAGCAGGTCGTCACTCCATCCCAGCCGCCTTGCCAAGGCGGTGTGCGACGACAGTCAATACTCGCAGACATTGAGCTGGCTGGTGCGGACAATGGCCAGCTCTTTCAACTTCGCCGGCACCGTCCCGGTCTCCATCACCGCGCGGAAGTGCGCGATCAGGGTGCGGAATATCTCCGGACGATGCGCGACGGTGCGGAACATGTTGGGCACGTTCCCGCGCAGCTTCATGTAATGGTCGTAGATGGCCTGGTTCTCGGCGTCTAGCTGGCTGCGTTCGACTCGCGAGATCCGCGGCATAGCGGCCTACTTGGTGAACGACCCGATCGCCGTCACTTCGTCGTCTTTCACGTCGAACACGGTGTACAGCTTCGTGATCTGCAGCAGGTCGTGCACTTTCTTCGTCAGGTTGAGCAGTTTCAATTCGCCGCCCTGGTTGCGCACGGTGGTGAACGCGCTCACCAGCTCGCCGATGCCCGAGCTGTCGATATAGGTCACTTCGCCCAGGTTGAGCAGGATCTTCTTGTCACCCTTGGCGATCAGGTCGCGGATGGTGTCGCGCAGCACCACGCTGCCTTCGCCGAGCGTGATCCGCCCGCTCAGGTCCACGATGGTGACATTGTCCACTTTCCGCGTGCTAGTTTTCATCATCGCTGCTGTTCCTCCGTGGTGTCTGCGGCCGTGCCGCCGACGGTCTTGATCAATCGCACTTCGGTTCCCGGATGCAGGTTCCGGATGCGCACGTCGTCCATGAACGACCGCATCAGAAAGATCCCGCGTCCCGACTGCTTCAAAAGATTTTCCGGCGCTAACGGGTCAGGCAATTCTCCCTCGTCCAGCCCTTTGCCTTCGTCCCCGATCACGATGGTGAGCGTCTTGCCGTGCTGCTCGAAGGCTATGTGGACTCTCTTTTTCGGATCGTACGCGTTGCCGTGCAGCACCGCGTTCACCATGGCTTCGCGTACCGCCATCGCCAGGCGGTGACAGTCCTCTTCGCTGAACCCGAGTTCGGCGGCCAGCTGCTCGGTCTTCTCTTCGGCCATGTTCACGCTGTCCAGCGTCGATTCCAGAGTGAACGAGACCCGCTTCTCGGACATTTTCAGAGTGTTTGCCCCGGCCTTCGGCCCGATCGTCGCGACGCTTGCGGGCGCCACCCACTGCGGCCACTGCAAAAGTCAGGAATGCGGTAGTGTGCCTGTCGCTTCCACAATTGTCAACGGACCCCGCTTTGTCATGGTGAGCGAGCGCAGTCACTGCGCGAGTCGAACCATCCCTATACTCACGACCACCCGACTTTTGCGTCCTTACCGCATCGGGCCGAGGGTTACACTGGAAACGGGAAGCTCGAAATCTCGTCATGTCCATCGCTCTCACCGAATTGCTTGGCGCCGCCGTCCTCGACTCCTCCGGGGCGGTGGCCGGACGCATCCGCGAAGTCATCCTCGCCCCGCATCAGGATGGCTCGCACATCACCAGCTTCATCGTCCGCACCAAGCAAGGCGACCGCATGGTGCTCTCCGACTCGGTTGCCGGCGTGACCGCCACCGGCATCCGCCTGGGCACTGACCGCGCCGATTTCCGCGCGGTCGAAGGTACCGAAGGCTTGCTGCTGCTCTCCCGCGACCTGCTCGATCAGCAGATCATCGACGTCAACGGACGCAAGGTCGTCCGCGTCAACGACGTTGACTTCGCCGAGCGATTCTCCAACGGAAACGTCGCCCTCAAAGTCGAAGGCGTAGACGTCGGCATGCGCGGCGCCGTTCGCCAGCTTCTGCAAGGGGTGGTCCCGCGTGGCGCCTTGCGCGCCTTGCTCACCCGCATCCCCGCCCGGCAGATCCCGTGGGAGTTCGTCGATCTCATCGAGACTGACCCGGCTCGCCGCGTGAAACTCAAGATCGCGCACGACCGCCTCTCCCAGCTCCACCCCGCCGACATCGCAGACATCCTCGAAGACCTTGCGCCGGCCGAGCGCGAGGCCGTCTTTGAAGCGCTCGATGAGGACGTCGCCGCTGAGGTGGTGGAAGAGATCGATCCGAAGTTGCAGGCCTCGCTCGTCGAATCGCTCGAGCCCGAGCACGCTGCCGACATCGTCGAAGAAATGCATCCCGACGCCGCCGCCGACCTGCTCGACAAGCTCTCCGCCGAGACCTCCGAAGAGATCCTCGGCGAGATGGAGCCCGAGGAGCGCGAGGAAGTCGCCGAGCTGCTCGAGTTCAACCAAGACACCGCCGCCGGCAAGATGACGACCGAGTACATCGCGCTCGCGCCCATCGCCACCGTCGGCGACGCCATCGACATGCTGCGCAGCTTCGAGGGCGGGATCGAGAACGTGAACACCGTCTACCTCGTCGACTTCGGCGAGCGGCTGGTTGGCGCTGTCCCGCTCGCGCGCCTCGTCCTCGCGCCCGAGGCCACGCCGCTTATCCTGCTCAAGACCGACCAGCTCATCTCTTGCCACGCCGGCGCCAACGAGAAAGAGGTCGCTGAACGCTTCGATAAATACAACCTGCTGACCCTTCCCGTCGTTGACGCCCACGGCCGCCTTACCGGCGTCATCACCGCAGACGACGTTATCTCCCTCCTCCGCAGCAAACTCTAACGATGATGTGGCGCGGCCGCCCCCGGGCGTAACGACCGCGCCACGGGGCCCTCCGAAGAGAAGAGAGCGGGGTGAGCGCGGAGCGAGCGCTGGTTTACGAAGTGAGCCGGCGCGAGCCCACGCGCGAGGGCGTAGCGCCTCCGCCGCGGAGCCCTCGAAGAGAAGTTACCTTCGTAACTTTCCTTCCGGCCCGCGCAGGATTACCATCTCCCGCAGCCACCGCTATGCACCCTGCCACCGATCTCTGGCTCGGCTCACTCTATGTTCTTACGCTCGGGGTGTCCTTTGCCGCTGCCCTCTGGATCAGACGTCGCGATGGTGGACGAAGCAACTTCATCCTGCCGCCGCCTACGTCCTCTGCGGAAGCCACCGCGCTCGCAGCTCTCTCCGCCATGCGCACCCTCATCCACCAGATCGGCAACAACGCGCACGAGCTCGCGCTCCAGTTCGACCTCGCCCTCACCACCACCGACGAACGGAAACAGAAAGAAGTGCGCGATATGCTGCGCACCTCTTTACACCGCTTCATCGACATCAGCCACCAGGTCGCGCAGCTCGATAGTCGTCTCTCCGGCTACTCGCCAACCGATCCCAAGCGCCGCTAGCGCCGCTAGCACCGGTCGGGCCGCGCCGGCATAGCCGCAGCGCTCACCGCCCCGGATAGACTCTCACCGGCCGCTCCACGCCCTTCACCTGCTCGCTCACCGCCGCGCCGAACCCCTGCTGCAACGGACCACACTTCGACCACACCTCTTCGGACACCAGCAACTCGGTCCCCAGCGGCTTGTTCAACTGCTCGATGCGCGAGGCTACGTTCACCGCGTCGCCGATCACGGTGTACTCGAGCTTATGTTTCGGCGATCCTATCGAGCCTACAACCACCTCGCCGGCATGGATCCCGATGCCGATCTTCATCGCCGGAACCCCCGTCGCCGCGAACAGATGGTTCAGCGCGCGCACCCGCTTCGCGATCTCGAGCGCCGCCTCCACCGCCGCCGCGCACGGGTTCTCGAGCGGGATGGGCGCGCCGAAGACGGCGAGCAATCCGTCGCCCAGGTACTTGTTCACCGTCCCATGTTGCTGCGCGATCGCCTCCACCGCCGCTTCCAGCAGGCGGTTCAGCACTCCCACCACCACCTCGGGCGTGCGCTCGTTACTGAACGCGGTGAAGCCCCGCACGTCGAGGAACAGGATGGCGACGTAGCGCTTCTCCGTGCGCTCAGCCGAGTGGTCACCCTTGGCGAGCAGCGCCGCGGCCACCTCGGTCGTCATGTATGCGCCGAACAGGTCGCGCAGCCGTTCGCGCTCCGCCAGTCCTGCGGCCATCGTGTTCACGTGTCCGGCGATCTGCCCGAACTCGTCGGTGGTGTAGAGTTCCGCGCGCGCCGCAAAGTCGCCGCCTCCGATGCGATCGAGCGCGCTCACCAGCATCCCTGTCTGCCGGGAAAGTTGTCTTCCCAGCGTGTACATCAGGAAGAGAAACAGGATTGCGCTCGCCGCCCCGATCGAGACGAGGTCGCGCATCACGCGGCCGATGTCGAGCATGGCGGACCAGTGCTCGGTCGCGTGCATATACAGCGCCAGCAGGATGATCGCCATCGGCGCCAGCACGAACATGGGGAAGAAGCGCTGCATGCGCTGCCGCAGCGTGAATGGACGCCCGCATTCCATCGTCGCCGAGCTCGTTCGCACCAGCTCGCCCGCCAGCGGCTGCACCGCGCGCTCCATCGCCGCGAATTCGTAGACCACGTGCGCCACCGGCACGATGGTCAGGTTCAGTACCCAGTAGAGCGGGAACGTCCGCGCCGGGATCCCCAGGTCGAACCAGCGGTTCGCCGCCATCACCAGCAGCGTGATGCCCGCCGACGCCGCCACCGCGTGGACTCCATAGATGCGCGGGAAGATCACCCTCCGCGGCGCATCCAACGCCGCCGCCAGACCCGCGCGCTTCGCCGCTTCATCTGCGTCCGGCTCGAACGCTCGCTGCACATCGCGCAGCGTCCATCTCAGCATCACAAGGTCTAGCGGAAAAAAGACCAGCAGGTCCAGCACGCCCAGCACCGCCAGCACGGCCAACTGCTGCCCGCTGTAGGGAAAGACGAAGAAGTAGAACGCGCCCGCCGGCCCGATCGAGAGCGCCGTCCCGATCAGCATGTTGCGGATGCACTTCCGGTAGAACTCGGGAAACGGATTCTCCTGGGTCATATCGCCGGCCAAACTTCGCGTGAGCCTACCTTTATATACGCGCGCTGTAAATCGGCAGCTTGCCACCCATTGTCATTCTGAGTGAAGCGCTTGGCCTGCCGCAGATTGCCCACGGAGTTGTCATTCTGAGCGAAGCGCGAGGCCTGCCGAGCGCGAGTCGAAGAACCCCTATAGCCACCAACCATGCTCCGGCGTCAGCTCCTCGTGATAAAGAGCCTCCGTGCCTCGGTGCCTCCGTGGTAGGTCTTCGGCCCCGGTTTCCACCCTATTCAGCAATCTGCAATCTTCAATCTGCAATCCTCTATAATCTGGCGCGTCGTCAGGAGCCTTCACGCCATGACCAACATCGTCGAGATCACCGCGCGCCAGATCCTCGATTCCCGCGGTAACCCCACCGTCGAAGCCGAAGTCATCCTCGCCGGCGGGGTCATGGGACGAGCCGCCGTCCCCAGCGGCGCCTCCACCGGCGAGCACGAAGCCGTCGAGTTGCGCGATGGCGACAAGCATCGCTACCTCGGCAAGGGCGTGCTCAAGGCTGTGTCCAATGTTCAGGCCGAGATCGCTCCCGCGCTCATGGGCATGGATTCCGCCAACCAGCGCGAGCTCGATGATCGCATGCTCGAGCTCGACGGCACCGAGAACAAAGCCCGCCTCGGCGCCAACGCCATCCTCGCCGTTTCCATGGCCGCCTGCCGCGCCGCCGCCAACGCCCTCCAGATGCCGCTTTACCGCTATCTCGGCGGCGTCAACGGCAACCTGCTCCCTGTCCCCATGATGAACATCATCAACGGTGGCGCGCACGCCGATAACAACGTCGACTTCCAGGAGTTCATGGCCATGCCCGTCGGGGCGCATTCGTTCTCCGAAGCGCTGCGCATGGGCGCCGAAGTCTTTCACACCCTCAAGGGCGTGTTGAAGAAACGCGGTTACAACACCAGTGTCGGCGACGAAGGCGGCTTCGCGCCCTCGCTCAAATCCAACGTCGAGGCCATCGAGGTCATCCTCGAGGCCATCACCCAGGCCGGCTACAAGCCCGGCGAGCAGATCGCCATCGCGCTCGATCCCGCCACCAGCGAGCTCTACAAGGAAGGCAAAGGGAAGTACCTGTTCTGGAAGTCGGACAAGTCGGCGAAGACCTCTGACGAGATGGTGCGCTACTGGGCCGATTGGGTCCGCCAGTATCCCATCGTCTCGCTCGAAGACGGCTTGGCAGAAGACGACTGGGAAGGCTGGCGCGCGCTGACCCAAGAAGTCGGTTCGAAGGTCCAGCTCGTCGGCGACGACCTCTTCGTCACCAATCCGAAGCGCTTGCAGCAGGGCATTGATTCCGGCGTCGCCAACTCCATCCTGGTCAAGGTCAACCAGATCGGCACCGTCAGCGAGACGCTTGACGCCATCTCCCTCGCTCGCCAGAACGGATACACCGCCGTCATCTCGCACCGCTCCGGCGAGACCGAAGACACTTTCATCGCCGACCTCGCCGTCGGCACCGATGCCGGCCAGATCAAGACCGGCTCCGCCTCGCGCACCGACCGCATCTGCAAGTACAACCAGCTGCTGCGCATCGAGGAAGACCTCGGCGCCGCCGCCCGCTTCCTCGGCCTGGCAGCGCTGAACTACCACGGCGACTTGGCGAGCAAAGCTGGAGCCTGACACAGTCCACGACCGAGCCGAAACCATCGCTATGGCGCTCACCATCACTGCGGAGCCAGGGCCGTCTTCATTTACAATCCCGCTCTCATGCCACGACCAAAGCCACTTGTCCTCGTCATACTCGACGGCTGGGGATACGCCCCGGCCTCGCCCGCCAACGCCATCGCGCTGGCGAAGAAGCCGGTCTATGACCAGCTGCTGCACGATTTTCCCAACACCCTCATCCAGACTTCCGGACGCGCCGTCGGCCTTCCCGCCGGCCAGATGGGCAACAGCGAGGTCGGACATCTCAACATCGGCGCCGGCCGCGTCGTCTACATGGACATCACCAAGCTCGACCTGATGATCGAGAACGGCGAATTCTTCTCCAACCCCGTGCTGCTGTCGGCGATGAAGAACGCGCGCTCCGGCGGCCGCCGCCTGCACGTCTTCGGACTGCTCTCCGACGGCGGCGTGCACTCGCAGCAGACGCATCTTTACGCCATCATCAAGCTGGCCAAGCAGCAGGGGGTGGACCGCATCTTCGTCCATCCCTTCATGGACGGTCGCGACACCCTCCCCACCAACGGCGCCGGCTACATCGAGCAACTGCAACAGCAGATCCGCAACACTGGCTCGGCCGCGAAGGTCGCCTCCGTCAGCGGACGCTACTACGCCATGGACCGCGACAAGCGCTGGGAGCGCATCGACAAAGCCTTCAGTGCGATGGTCGAAGGCAATGGCGAGGGTGGCAGGTTCGTCGACCCCGTCGCCGCGATGAAGGATTCCTACAACCGCGGCGTCACCGACGAGTTCGTCGTCCCGTTCGTCTGCGTGGACAATCGCGGCGAGCCCGTCGCCACCATCCGCGCAGACGATTCCTGCATCAACTTCAACTTCCGCGCCGACCGCGCCCGCCAGATCACCCGCGCGCTCGCGCGCGAGAGCGGACTCACCGCCGACGCCGGCCGCGACCTTCCCGACGCCGAAGGTCTTGACGCCGCCATCCCGCTCACGCGCGTCCCGAAGAATCTCACCTACATCTGCATGACGCGCTACGACAAGCAGTTCACGCTGCCGTTCGTCGTCGCGCCCGACGCGTTGCTCAACATCCTCGCCAACGTGATGGCCGGCGAAAAGATGCGCAACCTGCGCGTCGCCGAGACCGAGAAGTATGCCCACGTCACGTATTTCTTCAATGGCGGCATCGAGGAGCCATTTCCCGGCGAGGAGCGGACGCTCGTCCCCTCGCCCAAGGTCGCAACCTACGACCTGAAGCCGGAAATGTCCGCGCAGGGCATCGCCTCCACCGTCGTCGACGGGATCAACCATGGCGACTTCGACGTCATCATCGTGAACTTTGCCAATGCGGACATGGTCGGACACAGCGGCAAGATCCCGCCCACCATCAAAGCCGTGGAGACCGTGGACGCCTGCCTCGGCGAGATCGTCGCCGCCCTCCGCACGAAAGGCGGCGCCATGCTTGTCACCGCCGACCACGGCAACGCCGAGATGATGATCGATCCCAAGAGCGGCGGGCCGCACACCGCGCACACCACCAACCCGGTCCCGCTCGTGCTGGTGTCCGAAAATGCGAAAGCATTTTCGCTAAGACAAGACGGCGCGCTGCAAGACATCTCGCCCACCATCCTCACCCTGCTCGGCCTGCCGCAACCCAAAGAGATGACCGGACACTCGCTGCTCGTCCCCGTTGCATCGACCAAATAGAAAACAGCGACGTCATCCTTCGCGCGCGGTTTGTGCGCGCGGAGGATCTGCGAACGTTCGCCAGCAATCGTCCCCCTGATTACAATCGTCCCCGCATGAAAGTCCTCATCCTCGCTCACCACCGCTTCGCTCTCTGGAACGCGCCCACCTGGTTTGCCGAGCGCCTGCGCGCGGACTTCCCCCAACTCACCGTCACGCACCTCCAGTCCTACGACGACCTCGCGCGCGAACTTCCCACTACCGGCATTTTTCTCGGATGGTCGCTCAAGCCCGGCCAACTCGCGCTCGCCCCGCGCCTGCGCTGGATCCACTCCCCCGCCGCCGCCGTCCACGCCCTGCTCTCGCCCGAACTCGCCGCCTCCAGCATCGTCGTCACCAACTCCAGCTCGGTCCACGGACCGGTCGTCGCCGAGCACGCACTCGCGCTCATGCTCGCACTCGCCAAACGCATCCCGCAGGCCGTCCACTATCAGGACCAGCGCACCTGGGCGCAACAACTTCTCTGGGATGCGGAGAACGGAGAGGCTCCGCGCCCGCGCGAACTCTCCGGCTCCACCGTCGCGCTCATTGGCTTCGGGGCGATCGGTTCTGCGGCCGCACAACTCGCTCTCGCCTTCGGCATGAAGGTGCTCGTCGTTCGTGAGCACCCGGAAAGCAGTACCGAGTACCGAGTGCCGAGTACCGAGAGTAGCGCCGGCGTCCCGCCGGC
>JALYLW010000109.1 GCA_030774055.1 Acidobacteriota bacterium | reverse complement strand
AGCCGGGCGCGGGCGCACCCGAGCAAGAGATCTTCGGCGGCGTTCGCCGGCGAGGGCAACTCCGCGATGATGGCCGCGGCGTCTCCTTGCCAGTATTTCTGAGCGGCACGAAGGTAACGCTGCTCGGCTTCGAGCGCTGCGTCGCCAGGGTTACGCACGGCAGGGTTACGCACGGAGGGGTTACGCACGGCAGGGTTACGCACGGCGACGTCCGGCACGACCGCGGTGGCCACGGCCGAAGCAGGTGGCGGCAACAGCGTGAGGCGCCACGGCGCGGCGCCGGCGAGGAATTTCAGCAACCGCCGGTGCGAGCCGGCGGTGAGACGCAGCGAAACATGCTGGATCGCGGCAGCGCGCGCGAGGGCGGCGGGATCAAGTCCGGGAACGCCATCCTCGGCAGCGGCGAGGAGCGCGGCGCGCAGGTAGGGAGCTTGCGGGGAGCCGGCGGCGAGCAGCTTCTCGATGCGGGGAACGGCGGCGCGGAAGGCGGAAGTGTTTGCTGCCTGCTCCGCCTGTTCAAGGATGCGAGCCGCGGCGATGTTGACGCGGGCGTCGTTCAAGCGGGCGTCGTTCACTCGCCAGTCGGGGTGGCGAAGTTCGCAGAGTCGCAGCGCGGCATCAAGCAGCGGAGCCGTGTCAGCGGCAAGAGCAGCGGCTTCCATCGCGACAAAGAGAGCGCGCGCGTCAGCTTTGTCTTGCTTATCGCGCAGGGCGTCGGAACGCACGACTCGCGCCGCGAGCGCACGTGCTTGTTCGACGTCGGAGCGGAGGAAGAGGGCGCGCGCGGCTTCGTCGGCAGCGCTTCGCTGGGCGCGCCGAGGCGCGGAAGGCAACGCCTTCGCGCGCGCCTGCGGAGCGGAGTTCGTACCACCGTTGGCGGCGGGGTTAGCGGCGAGAGCCGCGATCAGGACGCAGGCGATGCCGCGGCCGAGCCTCATGGTTGCCGGGCGCTGCCGGCGGCGGACATTGCCCGCGCGGCAAAAAGTCGCCCTAACGAAACTCCCCGGCAACCGTTTAGTTGCCGGGGAGCCGCAACCAACTGATTTCGTCTCGGCCCTTCC
Organism: Acidobacteriota bacterium; assembly: GCA_030774055.1. Classification (NCBI taxonomy): domain Bacteria; kingdom Pseudomonadati; phylum Acidobacteriota; species Acidobacteriota bacterium. The sequence continues at coordinate 3,363 of JALYLW010000109.1, read as the reverse complement.
GCCACCGTTTCCCCCAGGAATTTTTATGGGGCGGCCGGGTTTTGTCGAATTCGATTGGATTGGGGTTAAGGTGAGCGGAGTATGCGGCGAGGTGCGTTTCTGTGTAATCGAGTAGATGACCTATAAATGCGGCCAATCCACCTTAGAAGCAATCAGTACCCGCAAGGCGAACCATAGGGGATAAGACCATGGGGGATAAGAACCATGGGGGGTAAGACCATGAACGTTAAGACCAAGAAAGTCATCCAGGGAGTGTTGCTGGCCGCATTCCTGGTGGCCGCGGTCCGGCTGGTGATGGTGTATCGCGAGCGCGATGAGCCCGTCGCCGGCCTGACCAGCCGCGCCCGTCCCGAGGTAGATACCGGCCTCGACGCCGATGCCTATGTCGTCCCTAAACGCTTACATGCGTATGACTTGAAGTCGGCGCGGCAACAGCTCGTGGGCCAGCCGGCTTGGATGCGTGAGGGGTACCGGTACACCCTCTATCCGGTGAGCGGTGGCCGGGTGGATTTTGGCAAGGAAGCGGGCACACTGGGGCCGATCGAGCAGATCACGATCAAGGACGTGCGGTTGCAGGCCGCGCCCAGCGCCGTGGGCGGGGAGCAACTGGTTGCCGTCTTTGTTCGCCGCGACGGCAAGGAGCTCGCTCTGCCCATCGGGACCAAGCGCGGGTCGGACTTCACCATCTATGCGGATGAGGCGTTGTTCCTGGAAGATCCGCACCAGCTCTACAAGCACTGGCCGGAGCCGGTTTGGCAGGCCGTCGCGCAGCACCAGGTGAAGCCAGGGATGAACGAGATGCAGGCTTCATTCGCCATCGGGATGGGGACGCCGCATCAGTCCGACGATCCCGCCGAGCGCGTGGTGGAATATCCCAATGGCGGCAAGCCGCTCACGGTGACGTATCGGCACGGCAAGGCGACGCGGATCGACGCGGGTTCAGAGGCCGGTCTGAAGCCTGCGATGACATCTCGGTAAACATCCATCGTCATCCGCCGCTGGGGATGACAAAACCAGCGCGGGGAACGATTCATTTCAGCGCTTCCGACTCGGAAGTGGCAGGCGCGCCTTCCTGCACGCGGATGACTCCGCTCGTATCCATATAGAACCCGCGCCGCGTGGGATCGAACTGCTTGGGCGTGAGTGTGACGGAGAACCCATCCTTGCCGCCGCGGTAGCCGACGGCGTAGTCGCCGCGGTCGGGCCGGGCCATGCGCTTGGTGAAGGAGCGTCCGCCGCCGGTGAGCGCGAGGAGCGAGCCGGAGTAGCGGCCCATCTTCTTTTTGTACTCGCGCTCGTTGTAGTAGAGCGTCTTCATGTAGGCGATGGAGTTGGCTTCGGACTGGGAGAGCGCATGGTCGTCGGCGGACTTGGGTGTGTATGGCGGCGAGGTCTGGGCGAAGGCGGGCGCAGTGCCGAGGACTCCGAGGAGTAGGGCAGAGCCTAAGATTCGGGCTAGGTTCTCGCGGATCATGAAGGGACCTCACCGAAAAGTGTAATCGCGATAGGGCTTCTTCGACTCGCGCTCTCCCGCCGGGGCGGGATCGCGCTCGCTCAGAATGACAGGTTCCGAGGGCACCCTCACTGGTCGAAGTGACTTTAGTGCTAGTCCGGTAGGAAAGTGGCCGTGTGCCTTTTGTGCATATTGGCCATCTTCCAAAGCGACATCGAATGAGGATATGCTACGCGCTACCCCCGAAAGAGAACAACCAATGAAACCGGCCCCAGCCAAAAAACCTCGCATCCGTATCGCCGTGTTGGAGAGTGATCCGCTGCGCTTCGTCGGTTTCCGCACGTTATTCGAATCGGAGCCCGACCTCGAACCCATGGCGGCCTCGATCGCCGACCTCCCCAACCTGAAAGACGTGGAGTTGGTGCTGCTCGGCAGCCGCAATGGCCAGAACCTGTTCGACGTGATGGCTGGGCTCAAGGCCGCGCGTCCTGACCTGCGCATCATCGTGACGGGTTCGGGCGCTGACGACGAGACCATCCTGAAGGCAGTGGCGGCGGGCGCGAAGGGATACGTAGAGGAAGGCGCCAGCCCGGCGGAGTTCATCCAGGCGATCCGCATCGTGCACCAGGGATCGGTGTGGGCGCCGCGGCGCGTGCTTTCCACCTTCATCGAGCGCGTGAGCTCGTCGCCGGGGCGCATCTTCCCGGCAGGGCGCGTGGCATTCACCGACCGCGAGAAAGAAGTGCTCGAGTTGCTGGTCGTGGGCCGCTCCAACAAAGAGGTCGGTGCGGTGCTGGGCATCGAGGAGCGGACGGTGAAGGCGCACGTCGCCAAGTTGATGCGCAAAGTCGGCGTGCAGAACCGCATCGCGCTCTCCGTCCACGCCATTACTCACGGGCTGGTTACAAACAAGTAACCGTTACTAAAGTCCATGTCCGGCGTCGACGCGGGGTGAGTGGCCTTCAGTGACGTTGCCGGTTCCGGAAACGAAGTCCATACTCGCCGCAACCTACCACAGAACCTGGGAGACAGGGGCTGGAACAGCACGAGGGTCGCTGCTTCCGGCCCCTTTCATTTATCTAGCTGCTAGCTGCTAACTTTTAGCTTCCAGTCCCTGCCGCCATCCCTGTTACTCTTTTCCCATGAAGAGATTTCTAATCGCAGTCATCCTGCTGAGCCTGCCCGCGTTCGCCGCCGACCGCGCGAAGGTCGTGGGACGCTTGAACGAAGCCGCGAACGTGATCGACGAGATCATGGCCGCGCCCGACAAAGGCATTCCAGAAGAGATCTTCCATAGTGCGAAGTGCGTGGCGGTGGTGCCGTCGTTGCTGAAGGGCGGCTTCGTGCTGGGCGCGGCGTACGGCAAAGGCGTTGCCACGTGCCGCACGCCCTCGGGCTGGACGGCGCCGGCCTTGTTCCGCATGGAAGGCGGCAGCTTCGGCCTGCAGATCGGCGGTGAGGCGGTGGACCTGATCATGGTGATCGTGAGCGACCAGGGGATGGAGCGATTGCTCTCCAGCAAGTTCAAGCTGGGTGCGGACGCATCCGCCGCGGCCGGCCCGGTGGGCCGCCACGCCGAAGGCACGACCGACTGGAAGCTACGCGCGCAGGTCCTCACCTATTCGCGCAGCCGCGGGGCGTTCGCCGGCGTCACGGTGAACGGCTCGACCATCCGCCAGGACAAAGACGACACCCGCGCTTTCTACGGCCGCATGGTGCGCTTTCGGACGTCGCTGACGGGAGCGGTACAGGTACCGGCCGACGCGCAACGCTTCGTCTCGACGGTGGGGAAGTATGCTGGCGGCGATGCGATGCAGCCAGTACACCCGGCAGAGCCGCCGCAGGGCGAACCGAAGAAATAGCCGCTGACAATGCGGAAGCGGCGAGCCACGTGGCTCGCCGCTTCCGCA
>JALYLW010000108.1 GCA_030774055.1 Acidobacteriota bacterium | reverse complement strand
CATCAGCGGAGCGCAGTCCGCCGCGCTCATCGATGAGCTGCCGGTGCTGGGCGCGATGGCGCCCTACACCAGCGCGGGCATCGAGGTGCGCGACGCGCGCGAGCTGCGCGTGAAGGAATCTGACCGCATCGCCGTGCTGGCCGCGAATCTGCGTGCCATGGGCGCGGAGGTCGAGGAGTTCGAGGATGGCTTCCGCGTTCCCGGCGGCCAACGTCTGCACGGCGCGGTGGTCGACCCTGCCGGCGACCATCGCATCGCCATGGCATGTGCCGTGGCTGCGCTGGGCGCCGAGGGTGAGACCACCATCCAGGGAGCGGAGTGCGTGGCTATATCTTTTCCGGAGTTCTTTGAGCTGCTGGAGCGGGTCGCGGTCCGCTAGCGCTAGCGGCCGGATATCTCATCGCCGTATATCCGATCGCCGTATAGTGTGTGCGGGCTACAGCAATCCGCTGCGCACGGCGTGGATGTAGTCGGTGTAGGCGGGCTCGTTGCCGGAATCGCGCAGCAGCGTGGCGATCTGTCCGCGATGATAAGCGCCATGCAGTGCGACGTGCGTCAGGATCTCGCTCACGGTGCTCGTCCACGGCTCGCCCTTGCTGTTCTTATAGGTGGCGGGCTGGTTCAGGACCGCTTCACCGAGCGACGCCAGCAGTTCGCGCCAAGCAGCCAGCAGGACTTGCGATTCGGCTATGCACTCCGCTGGCGAAAGCTCAGGCCAGATCGCCATCTTTGCCTTCGTGCCGCGGATACGCGCCAGCCACAGCCACTGCGTCCCGATGATGTGGGCCAGCACCTTGTGGGCCTTCTCCGGCGCAGACGCTGCGCGCTCGACGGACGCCGCCGCCTCGCGGTTCGCCCAATCGTCATAGGTAAAGAGTTGCTGGAAGTGAGCAATCATCTCTTTTTGCTCTGGCTTAGTCTACGGATTACCGCCGCTGGTTCCAGGGCGCAAGAACTTTAATGCGCGGAGCGTCAGATTACGTTACTTTCTTACGCTATGCCTGACCCATCACCGCAACCGCCGCCGGAAGACCGCGAACTATCCATAGCGCTATACACGCAGATGTTCGCCCTCGCGGGGGCGATGGTGGGCGTTTGCCTTACCGTGATCGGCGTCCTGCGCCTGTTGACCGAAGTAAAAGGATACCGCACGCTGGGCGACGACCTGGTCGCCGTAGACGGCATCCTCTTTCTGTTTGCCTGCGTCTTCTCGTTCCTCACGCTCAAAGCCAGCGCGCCCAAGCAGCGCAAGGTCTTAAAACGCATCACCGACGTGTGTTTCCTCGTCGCCATCGCGCTGATGATGATGATCTGCGTAATCATCACGTGGGCGTTCACCCACATCCAGGGCGGCGGCACCTAGGGCTGGCGCGCGTTGTGCTGCGCGAGCTCGGCCACGCTCGGCATGTCAGGCCGCAGGCGCTGGTTCACGTAAATGGTCTTGCCGCCAAACTGTTCCAGCAGGAAGGTGCCATCCGGAGGCAAGGCAGCGAGCGCTTTCTCTTTCAGCTCCGGCGGGACGAAAAGGAAGATGCGCACCGGCGCGCGCCACATCGCGGCCAGCGCCGCGTCGTCGAGGAAGATCTTCGGCGAGTCTGGGAACAACTTCGCCATGGACTCGAGCGTGTGATAGGTCTCGCCCCAGACGTAGGCGCGCCGCCGTCCGGTGTAGAACACCAGGCTCGAGGCAGAATCGAATTCGCCGCGCACGACGAGCTGGTCTTCCGGACGCAGGTAAGGCATCACGGCGCGGGCCAGGTGACGTGACGACAGGTGCGGCCCGAACTCCGCGAAAGCGAAGTTCGCAGCAAAAGCGAAGCCCACCATGGCCAGCGCCATGGCGAGGGTGGCGGCAAGGTGGCGTCCGCGGCGCCGCAGCCACCATGCCAGGCCGAAGCCAAGCAGGAAGGAGAGCGCGGCGCCGATGGCCGGGGCACGCAACACCGCAAAGGCCTGCGGGCGCAGGTCGAGCAAGTGTGCCATCGAGACGCGGTAGAAGTCGGTCTCGCGCGTCTGTAGCAGCTCCGAGATGTCGGTCGCGGAACTCACGTCGTACGACGCCCACACCGCATATCCCAGCGCCCCTGCGATCAGCACTCCGAGCAGCGCCAGCGCCGCCTGCGAGCGCAATAACCATTTCGAAGACGATGGTGAGCCTTGTGCTTCCGCGTCTGCCAGGGCAAGCCCGAGCAGCGCGGTCGCGGCCGGCCACGCTGCAAAGCCGTAGTACTCCATGCGCGAGCCGCCAGTGAGCGAGAAGAAGAACAGGATGAAGCCTGCCCAGACGAAGAGCAGCAAGCGTGCCTGGCCCGCGGCATCAAGTGCGCGCCACTTGCGCCAGTTCGGGAGTTCCCGCGCTACGAGCGGAAGAAAGACGCTCCACGGGAACCACCACGCCAGGTGCGCCAGCAGCCACGCCCACAGCGGCACCGCGTCATAATCCGGCGGCCAGCGCGAGCCCACGGCACGTTTGAAGTGCTCGTTGATGAAGTACCACCAGGCAAAGCCGGGCGCGCGCCACTCCGCCAGCAGATGCCAGGGCGCGGCGATGAGCAGGAAGATACCGGCGCTCGAGAAGATGCGCAGCTCGCGCCAGCGCCGCCATCCGCCGGTGGCGATGAGAAAGATGAACACGATGGCCACGGGGAAGATGACGGCGACGAGCGCGCGCGCCAGCACGGCGAGTCCCATGGCCGCGGCGGCGCCCCAGTAGCCGACGCGCGGGTCGAGACTGCCCGTCCATGCGCGCAGGAAGAGGTAGAAGATCACCACGAAGAAGAGCGAGTAGATGGCTTCCGGGATCATGATGCGGGTGAACATCCAGAAGCCGAGTGCGGTGGCGGTGGCGAGGCCGCCATAGAAGCCGGGGCGCTCCCCGAAGAAGCGGAGGCCGAAGAGGTAGACCATCAGCACGAGCCCGACCATGGCAAGCGCATCGGGCAAGCGGGTGGCAAACTCGTTCTCGCCCAGCACGCGGTAGAGGGCCGCGACCGCCCAATAATGTAGCGGCGCTTTCTGCAGGTAGCGGACGCCGTCGAGCTTCAACACAACGTAATCGCCGCTCGCGTTCATCTCGCGGGAGACGAGGGCGTGCGAGGCGTCGGCATCATCGAGCAGCGCAGGCCAGAACGAAGTACCCACGTAGATGCCCACCGCGAGGGCGAGCAGAATGAGTACTTGCGCACGCCGCGAGAAGGAAAGACCGCTGGTCCCGTTCGGCAGCATCCGTTAGCGCGTCAGCGCGACGACCCGCGCCGGCCGGCGGCGGCGCCCGCCAGCGTCACCATCGCACCCAGCAGCGCCGCTGCGCCCAGCCACAGTGCGGGCGGCATGCCACGCTGCGCCGGCATGTTGCCGCCGCCACTGGTCGTTGGAGGTTGAGGTTCGTTGAGCATCACGGCGAGCTTCTGCGGCTTGTCGTTGAGGATGTACTCGACCACCAGCACCTGGCCATCGTCATCCGCGACCGTGCCTTCGATCGTCTGCCACTGGTAAGGGTTGATGGTCGCGACTTCGCCGAACTTCGCGGACGCGCCATTCGATTCCACCGTGAGCTTCACGGTGTCCATGCCCGTCGGGGTGCGATTCCCCAGCGTGACCAGCACTTTGTGCTTGCCGCCCTTAGCCGGCAGCACGTTCGGCTGCACCACCATGGGAGGCACTTCCTGCGCCGCCGCCACCGCTGCCGCAAGCATCAACAAACAGATAGGGCCCACGCGTGCCAACCGCTGCATCGTGCTCGTGTCCATAACCTGATCTCTCCTGCTGGAGCAGCCCGTGCCGGCTCCGCGAATCATGATAAATGCCTTCTGGGCTTAGTGCGTTCCAGACTTAGTGCGTTCCAAGCTTAATGGGTTCCGATCATGGGCGCCGTCCCGGGCGGACGCGCGGCGTTGATGCCGCCCATCTCCAGCGGCTTCTCCTGCCCCTTGGCTTCCCAGTGCTCGGTCACGATCATGCGCCGGATCCGCGCAGCCCGCTCGGCGGCGTAGGGATGCGAGCGAAAGTATCCGGAGAGCGTGCCGAGCGCGACGCGCGCGGCTTCGTCTGCGGGGGTGGCGGCGGGATGGGTGCGCCTTTGCTGCGTTTGCTCCATGCGTTCGAAGGCTTCGAACAGGCGGACAGCGCCGAGCGGTGAATATCCGGCGAGCACGGCGAGGCGGGTACCTTCGCGGTCCGCCTCGAACTCCTGATCTTTGGAATAGCCGGCTTGAAAGACTGCCAGCGGCAACTGCGCGATGGCGGCGAGGTCGCCGGCGCCGATGCGCCGCAGCCGGGCTTCCAGCTGGTAACGTTCCGCGCAGTGGTAGTGGTCGATGTGCTCGATCTCGTGGCCGAGCACACTGGCGAGCTCGTCCTCGGTGTCCATCAGGTTCACCAGGCCGGAGCCGATGAAGACGTTTCCGCCGGGCAGCGCAAAGGCGTTCACGAAACCGTCATCCTGGATGTAGTGGATCTTGTAGGGCAGCTTGCGATGCGCGCGCGCGGCCACTTCCATGCCGACGCGTTCCACGTACGCGGCCATCGGGGTATTCGTCTGCTCGCTGGAACCCAGCTCGGCGGCGTGGTCGCGCACGATCTCGTTGCCGATGGCGATCTCTTCCGCGTCGGTCATGCGCGTGGACTCGGCCGGTAGCCGGCTGAGCTCGTGCTCGGTGTCGGCGATGAAGTGCACGATAGCGGCTGGCCCCACGTCCGCCTCCACCTGGCGGCGTTGCGCCACCACGATCGCGGCCACCGCCGCCAGCGCCACCACCACCAGCATGATGCGATGTTTCACAGGTACTCCTTGAGCGCGTCCTTGTAGCGGGTGTAGAGCAGCGAGATGGCGATGGTCACGATGCCCAGCACCATGAAGGTCACGAACTTCTGCCCGCCGGTGAAACTCCAGATATCGAAGATCACGATCTTGCCGATGGCCGCGAGCAGCAGTGCCAAGCCGGTGAGCCGGAAGCTGCGCTCGCGCACCAGCAGCGCAAACACAAACACAGCGACGGCTTCGATACCCCACGCCACCGTCACCAGGGCGTGCGCTGTCTCGAGGTAGAGCAGCACGGTGAGCAATCCGATGGCGGCAAAGAATACGGGTTGCTCCGGACGCCGCATCAGCGCCCCGGCCCAGCGCCGGATCCCGCTCGCCGGCGGCGCTGCCTGGGCCGACTCCTGCAGACGGAATGCAGGATAGAGTGCGGCGAACAGCAGCGCGACCGTCGTCGCCACCGGCAGCCAGCGCTGCTCCCAGCTCAGCGACGCGAAGTAGCTGCGCTGCGCGAAGTTGTGCATCGATGCGCGAAACACGATGGGCACAAGCAGCAGCAAGCCCTGTGCGGTGAAGGTGCGGCGTCCTGTGGTCCAGGCCACGGCGAGCAGCACGCCCACGACCGCGGCCCACACCGCCACCACCCAATCGAGGGGCAGCTCGAAGCGGATGAGCGCGACCACAGAGATGGTTCCCATCCAGGCAAAGAGCGCGGAAGCGCGGCGGCTGGTCTCCTTGGGTTCCAGCTCGGCCGCGCTCTCGAGACGGGAGTAGCAATAGAAGAGCAGCAGCGCGATGGGCACGGTCGTATACACACGCGCGCTGATCTCGCCCGGCAGCCCCTCAGCATTGAGGTTTACAAAGAAGATGCGCAGGAAGGCGGCGACCATGGCGACGTAGGCCTGCGCGCGCCACTGTTTGTTCGACGCCGGGCGCGCCAGGCCAAGCTCCAGCAGCGCCAGCGCGAACAGCGCCCAACCCACGGCCACGCTCACCGGCAGCAGCTCGTACCACATCAGCCAGCCCACCAGGAACGAAGCTGCCCAGGCATGCACCATGCTCAGTCCGCGTGTCCATGGCCAGTCGGCGATCTCGCTCCACAGCGTTTGGGTGTAGAGCGCGGCGATCACGATGGCCGTGCTCGCGAGCCGCACCGTGATGCCGAAACGCAGTGGCTCGCCGTGCGTGGTGGTCACGACCAGCGTCCAGATGAACGCCAGGACCGACAGCACGTTCGCTTGCAGCACGAAGTCTTTGAGTTTCTGGCGCTGTCCGAGGAAGGCGAGAGCGAGCGCGAACAGCGCCCACACGGGAGCGATCCACGCTTCCGTCAGCTCGTCGGCGGCCAGCACGGTGATGAGCAGCGCCGCCGACCAGGTATAGATGGGTCGCAACTGGAAGGCGCTGACGCCGGCGTCACTCGGCGTCCGCAGTCGCGGCGTCATCGCAAAGCGCGCGGTGCCATAGAGCAGCAGCGCGACGATGGAGACGGTGACCAGCCGCAGGCTTACGCCGTGCCAGATGCTCTCGTCTGGCAGGTTCATGATCAGAGTGCCGATGGTCGCGGCGATGGCGACCACGTTCGCCTGATACGACAGTTCTTTCTGCGCCAGGGTGTAGCCGGCGAAGGCGAGCCAGAAGGCCAGCGCGGCCCATCCCACCGCGTTCCAGGCTTCGGGGAGGGCAAGCCAGATCGCGGTCATCGCCAGGAGTACGCCCAGCCACGAGATCAGGCGCGCGCCAAAGCGCTCCCACCGCGTCTCGAAGATCTTCGGCCAGCGCCACGGCACCAGGTGCGAATTCGCGCCGAACAGCACCGCCGCCAGGATGAAGACGGTCGCGTTGTGCCAGGACTTGGGCGCGTCCAGCGGATGTGAGACGTAGAGCTGCACCGCGACCACGATCTCGGCGAGACGTCCAAAGCGGCGGAAGAGTAGCTCGTCGGTGAACACGCCCGTGAGGTAGAACATCTCTGCCACCAGCAGCCAGATCACCGAGAGCTCGCCGCCGGAGAACTTGAAAGGGAAAGCGGCGGTGAGCAGCGACGCGCCCATCGTTGCCAGCACCACGAAGCCGGCGCGGCGCTCGCGCCCGCGCATCACCAAGCCGAGCATGAGCTCGAGCGCGCCCAGCACCAGCAGCGCGTAGAACGCGTACTTCGGTGTGATCGACTGATACTTCAAAACGAACAGCAGCAGGGCAGTGTTGAGGATGGCGGCGACCGTCGAAACCCGCTCTTCCATCTCGTGCTCGTTGCTATGCAGATCGATGGTGCGCAGCACATACGACGCGCGATACGCCGCCCAGTAGAGGACGAGGATGGCCGCGCTGGGAAAGAATTCCGGGAACATGTACTTGTTCCCGTTCATCGGTTCGATGATGGAATGCAGCCACCACCAATGATTCAGGTAGGAGGCAAGGATGCCGAAGACTTCCAGTTCGAACCAGCGGCGGCGGACGACGATGGCCGCCAGCGCCAGCGCCAATATCGCGCTCGCGCCCAGCGAGTAAACGTTCACGTGGCTGATGGTCACAGTGGAGAACGCCAGCAGGAACGCGACTCCGGTGACGACCTGCGAGTTGTAGCGCAGCGTGTGCCCCACCATCGCCGCGGCCACCAGGAGCAGCAGTCCGAGATCCAGCGCCTGCGAGGTGATGATCTGCGTGGCGGGCAGGTGATACATCGCGTAGGTGGTGAAGAACAGCACCGCCCATCCGCCACCGATGCCGGCGCGCGCGAACAGCTTGTAACGAGCGTCTTTCTTTTCCAGCCATACGCCGCTCGCGAGCAGCACCAGTCCGGAGAGCAGTCCGATGGCGACCTTGCCCGCGGGGCCGAGCCTTTCCCAGAAGACGGACAATCCGAAGGCGATGCCGAAGACGAGCAGAGCAATGCCGATGAAGACGAGCCAGTTCCCGGCGATGAGCTCTTCGATGCCGGAACGCTTGCGCGGCGCGGGCGCAGCCGGAGGCGTTGTCGTCGCCGGCGTTGTTCTAGGAGAGTATGGCGACTCAGCCGGCTTGGGCCAGGGCTGCTGCTGCGGCTCGGGCCTGGCGGCGGGTACAACGACGACCGGCGTGATTGCCGGCGGCGGCGGCGGCACGACAGCCGGTCCGGTTCGTGCTTCAGCGGGCGCAGGAGCAGCAGGCGCAACGCCGCCACGTTGCACGGCTTCCTTGAAGCGCTGTTCGAGGACGTATATCCGCTGGGTCAGCGTGGCCAGCCGCGCTTCGCTCTCGCGCCGTTCGCGCTTGCGGCGCACGCCCATCACGATCACGAACACCCATGGACCCAGGATGATCAAGCCGGCAACGAAAAGTATTGCGGCAACGTCGTCCAAGCTGGCTCCCTCTGCCTGTGGTACGAATCTTGTCTGCGGAAGGGCAGATTCTAGCGTCTGAGCAAGAACGCTGGGCCAAGTTTCTTTTGCAGGAGATCAGAGAGAAATGGAGAGCAACAGAACTGGTAGTGGACTCAGCAGGTTAGCGGGAAGAATGCAGGTAACGCTTCACTCCATCACTCCATCACTCTGTGGTTTCCGCCGTCATCAGCTTCTGCGGCCCGGCTTTGCTCTTGCCTGACCCGCGCTTGAAAGACGGGAGCGTCCACACCACCAGCCGGTAGAGCAGCAACACGGCGAGGATGGCGGCGTACATCGCGGGCTTGCGGATATCCGATTTCACGAGCCACCAGTAGTGGATGACTCCCGCGATGGCGCTGAAGTAGATGAGCCGGTGCAGCCACTGCCAGTTTTTGCCGCCGAGACGGCGGATCCATCCCGCGGTCGAGGTGAGAGCCAGCGGGATCATCAGCACAAACGCGGTGAAGCCGACGGCGATGAAGCGGCGTTTGGCGACGTCCGGCAATATCTCGCCCCAGGCGAACGCCTTGTCGAACCAGAGATAAGTGGTGAGGTGCAGCGTCCCATAGAAAAATGCGAACAGTCCCACCATGCGGCGGTACTGGATGAGCATCGGCTGCTGCAACAGCTTGCGCAAGGGAGTGATGGCGAGGGTGAGCAGCAGGAAGCGCATCGTCCAGTCGCCGGTGGCGTGAGTGATGAACTCGAGCGGGTTGACTCCGAGGTCGGGCTCCACGCCACGCGATTGGTTCCAGGCGCGCAACGCGAGCTCGAGCGCGGGCTCCAGGCAGACGAGGAACAGCAAGACCTTCGACCAGCGCCAACGCAGCTTCAGCGCCATCAGAAGTTCTTTCGCAGGTCCAGGCCGTTGTAGAGCGAGGCGACCTGGTCGCCGTAGCCGTTGAACATGAGCGTATCGCGGCGGCGGAACTCGCCGATGCGGCGCTCGGTCCTCTGGCTCCACCGCGGATGGTCCACGTTCGGATTCACATTGGAGTAGAAGCCATACTCGTTGGGCGCGGAGATGTTCCACGTGGTCGCCGGCTGGTTCTCGACGAAGCGGAACTTGACGATGGATTTGCCGCTCTTGAAGCCGTACTTCCACGGCAAGATCATGCGGACGGGCGCGCCGTTCTGGTTGGGCAGCGCTTCGCCGTAGAGTCCGAAGCAGAGCAGCGCGAGCGGATGCATGGCTTCATCCATGCGCAGGCCTTCGACGTAGGGCCAATCGAGCACGCTGGTCTTCTGTCCCGGCATCTGCCCGGGATCTTCCAAGGTGACGAACTGCACGTATTTCGCCTTCGACGTAGGCTCGACCTGCTTGATGAATTCGGAGAACGAGTAGCCCACCCAGGGCATCACCATCGACCATCCTTCGACGCAGCGATGGCGATAGATGCGCTCTTCGAGCGGCGCGAGCTTCATCAGCTGCTCGATGTCGTAGGTCTTCGGCTTCTTGACCTCGCCTTCCACCGTGACCGTCCAGGGACGCGTTTTCAGCTTCCACGCGAACTCCGCCGGGTCGCCCTTGTCGGTGCCGTACTCGTAGAAGTTGTTGTAGGTGGTGATCTCTTTGAAGGAGTTCGGTTTTTCGCTGGTCGAGAACGCGCTCTTGGTGAAGCTCAGCTTCGCGCCTGAGGCCTCGGCCCGCTGGGGCGAGGCCAGTTGCGCGGCCTTGTTGCAGGCCACGGCGACAGCTCCGAGCGCGACCGCGCCCGTCAGCATGAACTTGCGACGGCTCAGGTAGATGGACTTCGGCGTGATCTCTGAGGACGGGATCTCGGCAGGCTTCTTGATCAGCATGGGCGCCTCGCAGGTCCTCCGCACGAAAGACCGCTACACAGGACGTACGGAGCCAGATGGTTGTTTAGATTCTGCGCCCGCAGAAAAGTTACGTCTATTGGTTTATTCGTAGAGCGCTGATTCGTTCACGTCTATTCGTAACGCAGGGCGTCGATCGGGTCGAGCCGCGCAGCTTTACGCGCGGGATAGAAGCCGAAGAATATCCCGACCGCCGCCGAGAAGATGGCCGCGACCACGATGGAGACGGGAGAGATCAGCACCGGCCACTTCAGCAGGCCGGAGATAAGGAAGCCGGAGGCCAGGCCGAAGAGTATCCCGATGCCACCGCCGATGAGGCTGAGCACCACCGCCTCGATGAGGAACTGGCGCTGCACGTCGGACTCGGTCGCGCCGATGGCCATGCGGATACCGATCTCGCGCGTGCGTTCCGTCACCGAGACCAGCATGATGTTCATGATGCCGATGCCGCCGACGAGCAGTGAGACGCTGGCGATGGCGGCGAGCAGCAGGGTGAAGACCTGGCTGGCCTGGTCCTGGAGGTCGGCAACGTCGGCGAGATTGCGGACGAAGAAGTCGTCATCCTGCCCGGGCCGGATGCGGTGGCGGTCGCGCAGCAAGGATTCGATCTGCTGTTGCGCGGCGTAACTGGCGGAGCGCGAGGCCGCCGAGACCATGATCCAGCGCAGCCAGGTGTCGCCCGTCATCTTTTTCTGGAGCGTGGTGATGGGGATGATGATGGTGTCGTCCTGGTCCTGGCCCATCGCCGCCGATTGCCCTTTGGGCGTGAGCACGCCCACGACCTTGAAGGGCAGACTCTTGATGCGGATGGTCTGTCCGATGGGATCGGTGGCGCCGAACAGATTCTTACGCACCGTCTCGCCGATGAGCGCCACGTTGGCGGCGGTCTCCACATCCGCCTGCTCGAAGTTCACGCCCGATTGCAGCGGCCAGTTGCGGATCTCGAGATACTGCGGCTCGGTGCCGTTGACGTTGGTGGACCAGTTATCGTTGCCGAAGACCACCTGTGCGGTCGTCTGGCTGCCCGGCGCGGCCATCACCACCGCCGGACATTCCTTCACGATGGCGACCATGTCGTCGTAGACCAGCGTCTTGGTGGCGCCCCAGCCCATGCGCATGCCGCCGCGGTTCACCGTGCCGGAAGAGACGAACAGGATGTTCGAGCCCATGGCGGCGATCTGCGCCTGCACTTGCTGCTGCGCGCCCTGGCCGATGCCCACCATCGCGATCACCGCGCCCACGCCGATGATGATGCCCAGCATGGTCAGGCCGGAGCGCATCTTGTTGCGCGCCAGCGCTCGCATCGCGATCCGGATTATGGCCATGGTATCCATGATGCTCAGTCCTCGATCGTCGGCATGGTGCGCAGCACTTCGGCGGCGCGTGGCCGGTCGGGCACGTGGTCGTCTTTCTTGATCTTGCCGTCGCGGAAGATGATGTTGCGTTTGGCGAACTGCGCGATGTCGGTCTCGTGCGTCACCAGCACGATGGTGATGCTGCGCTCTTCGTTCAACTTCTGGAAGATGTCCATGATCTCGACTGCGGTGCGGCTGTCGAGGTTGCCGGTGGGCTCGTCTGCCAGCAGGATGGCCGGGCGGTTCACCAGCGCGCGCGCGATGGCCACGCGCTGCTGCTGCCCGCCGGAGAGTTGCGAAGGGAAGTGATCTTCGCGCTCCGCCAGTCCCACCATGGCGAGCGCTTCCCGCGCCCGCTTCTCGCGCTCTTCTTTGGGCAGCTGCGCGTAGAGCGTGGGCAGTTCGGTGTTCTCGAGCGCGGTGGTGCGCGAGAGCAAGTTGAATCCCTGGAAGACGAAGCCGATCTTCTTGTTGCGGATCCTGGCCAGCTCGCCCTTGGTCAACCCGGAAACGTCCACGCCCTCGAGCAGATATTGTCCGGAGCTGGGCTTATCGAGGCAGCCCAGGATGTTCATGAAGGTGGACTTGCCGCTGCCGCTCGCGCCCATGATGGCGACGAACTCGCCCCGCTTGATCTCCGCGGAGACGCCGCGCAGCGCGTGTACCTGCTGCTCGCCCATCTGGTAGATCTTGTGGACGTCGATGATCTGGATCACCGCCTCGCCGCCGATGGCGACGCCGGCTTCCATCCCGGGTTCGATGAGTGTGGCCATGTGGATCAGTGATGTCTTTCTACGGACTACCCCTGCCGCAGACTACCTGCGTTGCCCGCCGCCGCCGGGAGCTCCCGGCGCGCGCGGCGTTCCGCTCTGGCCGCTACTCGTCTTGGCCGAGCCGGTGATGACCTCATCGCCTTCCTTCAACTCGCCGTGCAAGGTCTGCGAAAGCTCGGTCACGGTGTGATCGGTGATGCCGGTGCGGAACTGCACCGGCACAATGGATTTATCCGGCATCAGCTTCCACACGATGGCAACATCCATGCGGCGCTCGCGCGTCTGCGGCATGGTGGCACCCGCGGCCTGGGCGCCACCCGAAGCCCCGCCCGTATCGCCACCGCCTGGCGCTGGCGGACGCTGATACCGCCCGCCGCCACCTTGGCCGGCGCCGGCGCCGCCTGCGGCGGAATCGCCCGATGCGGTCGTCGCGGCATCTTGCGCCCGGTCTGCCTTTACCTGCTGCTGCGGCGTCCGCCCGGCGTCGATGCCGTACTTCATATAGAGCGCGCGCACTTCTTCCGGCTTCATGTCCGGCTTGTAACGCAGCGCGCCGTTGGGGATCTTCAGCACATCGTCTGCCTGCGCTACTGGGATGGTCACGTACGCGGTCATGCCGGGAAAGAGTTTGTTGTCCGGATTATCGAAGTTGACGATGGTGTCGTAGGTGACCACGTTCTGCACGGTGGTGGGATTCATGCGGACCTGTAGCACCTGGCCATAAAAAGTGTTGTTCGGGAACGCGTCCACCTTGAAGCTCACGCGCTGACCGGGGCGGATCTGGCCGACGTCGCTTTCGTCGGTCTTGGCATAGACCTGCATCTTGGTGAGGTCTTCGGCGATGGTGAAGAGCGTGGGCGCCTGCAACGAAGCGGCGACGGTCTGTCCCACGTCCACCGAGCGCGCGACCACGACTCCATCGATGGGCGCGGTGATCACGGTGTGGCTCAGATTTGTCTGCGCCACTTGTAGCGCCGCCCCCTTCTGCGAGACCTGCCCTTGCGCCTGCGCGATGGCCGACTGGTCAGAGCTCACCTGCGCCGCCGCCGACTGCGTTGCCGCACGCGATACGTCGAGCTGCTGCTGGCTCATCACGCCTTCCTTGGCCAGGGCCTGGGTGCGGGCGAAGTCCGCCGCCGCCTGCGCCGCGTTGGCTCTCGATTTCTCCAGGTTCGCTCGGGCCGCGGCCAGGTTCGCGCGCGCGCTCTCCAAGTCGGCGCGGGCTTGCAGCACTTGTCCCTGGAAGATGGAGGGATCGATCTCGGCGATCACCTGGCCCTTCTTCACGTGCGAGTTGAAGTCGGCGTTCAGCTTGTAGATGGTGCCCGAGACCTGCGAGCCCACCTGCACCGTGGTAACGG
>JALYLW010000107.1 GCA_030774055.1 Acidobacteriota bacterium | reverse complement strand
CCTCCGAGGTCGCCGTGGCGGGCAAGCTTCCACTCTGCCGAAGGCCCGCGCGCAACGAAGCAGAGCTGCGATAAGTAGAACTCTTCTCCCACACAAGCAAAACCAGCTTGTGTGGGGCACCCACATTTACGTGGGGCACCCGGCAGGTCATGCCCGTTTGAGCAGCGCCAGGAATTCGGGGTCGTTGTGGAGGCAGGTGAGATCGGGGTCGCGGGCGGCCCAATCGTGGTTGCCGAAGCCGGCATCGAGGGCCTGCTTGAGCGCGTCCAACGCCTCGCGCTTGCGCTGCAACAGGCCGTAGGTGCAGGCGGCGTTGTAGAGGACGTTGGTGTCGTTGGGGCGCAGGGCGGCAGCGACCTGGAGATGCTGCACCGCCTCATCGCCGCGTTGCAGTTCGGCGAAGCGGGCGGCCAGCAGGATGCGGGCGCGGACGTCGTCGGGGTTGAGCTCGAGTTGCCGCTCCAGCACGGTGGCGTGGCGCACGGCGACGGTGTGGGCGCGCTCGGTCTGGCCCATGCGCTGCAGCGAGTTGTAGTAAGGGATGTAGGTGTTGTAATCGTCGCCGTTGACCTCGAGGGCTTTGTCGGCGATGTCGGCGGCCTCGGCGTAGCGATCGGAAGAGAAGAGGGCGCGGCCGAGAGCGTCGTAGGCGCCGTCACAGTCGGGCCGCAGCGCGATGGCGGTGCGCGCGTAGCGGATGGCGTCCTCGTGTTTCCCCTCCGCGAAGAAGAGGCGGGCGCGCGCGGCCAGAGCTTCGGGCAGCTGCGGCTCCAGGTTGAGCGCCTTATCACAGGCCGCGATGCCCTTGGCCAGCCACTTCGGGTCCTTGTCGCGGAACTCGATGATGACGCCGCAGATCCACGCCGTACCCACATAGGCGAGCGCGAAGTTGGGATCGAGCTTGATGGCTTGCTCCATCATGTGCAGCGCGAAGTCGAGCTCGAAGCGGCGGGTGTAGCTGCGGCCGCGCAGGTAGAAGTCGTAGGCCTGGGCGTTCTCGGTGGGTTTGCGCGCGATCGTCTTCTCTTCCTGGGGTGAGAGCGTGATGCGCAGAGCCTGGGCGATGCTGCGGGCAATCTCGTCCTGGATGGCGAACAGGTCCTCGAGCTGGCGGTCGTAGCGTTCCGCCCAGACGGAGTGGCGGGTGCCGGTCTCGACCAACTGCGCGGTGATGCGCACGCGGTTGCCGGCGCGCCGGATGCTGCCTTCGAGCACGTAGCGAGCGTTGAGCTGCTGGCCGACATGGGGCGCGGTGACCGGCTTGTCGCGGAAGGCAAGCACCTCGGAGCGCGGGAACAGCTTGAGCCGCGCGATCTTCGAGAGTTCGGTGATGATGTCCTCGGTCATGCCGTCGCGGAAGTACTCGTCATCTTTGGTCCCGCTGAGGTTCTCGAAGTAGAGGACGGCAAGAGACTTCTCCGCCTGCGCCGGCTCAGCGGCCGCGCTGCTGGCCGACGATGCCTTCACCGCCGGTTGGCGCGCGCTGGAATCGAGGTCGCGCTTCAACCGCTTCAGGTCGCTCTTGAGTTCGGAGGCGGATTGGTAGCGGAGGTCGCGGTCCTTCTCCAGCGCCTTGCTGACGATGTGCTCCAGCTCGGCCGGCAGCTTGGCGTTGAGCTCGAGCGGCGGACGCGGGGTGCCATGCAAGATGCCATCGAAGATCACCGCCGAGGTGTTGCCGGGAAAGGGTATCTGGCCGGTGGACATCTCGTAGAGCACGGCGCCGAGAGAGAAGAGGTCGGTGCGCGGGTCGAGTTCCTCGCCGCGAGCCTGTTCGGGCGACATGTAGGCGATGGTGCCGATGGCGGAGCCGGGCGAGGTGAGCCCTTCGGAGTCGAGGGTGATTGCGGCGCCGCCGGCGCCAGCGTGCTGTCGCCGGGTCGCGGTCGTGAATTTGGCCAGTCCGAAATCGAGGATCTTGGCCTGACCCGAGAGTCCGAGAAAGATGTTGGCAGGCTTGATGTCGCGATGCGTGATGCCCTTGGCGTGGGCTGCCTGCAGACCCTCCGCGATCTGGATGGCGAAGGCGAGGAGCTCGTCGGCGGGGATGGAATCACGCTCGATGCGCGCCTTCAGCGATTCGCCCTCGAGGTATTCCATGACGATGACGGGCTGGCCGTCGAAGGTTTCTACCTCATGGATGGTGCAGATGTGCGGATGGTTGAGCGCGGCGGAGGCGCGCGCCTCACGCAGAAAGCGGTCGAGCGCGGCCTGATCGGCCACGGCTTCCGGCGGCAGGAACTTCAGGGCGACATCACGGCCGAGCATGGTGTCCTCGGCGCGGTAGACCACACCCATGCCGCCGCTGCCAAGGCGTTCGATGACGCGATAGTGTCCGACTGTTTTGTTGATCATGGGAGCGCCCGGATTTTCCGGCGGGAACTGTATGTTAGGTGGTTGCGGGAGGCGCGTCAACGGCGGTTAGCGACCGCTCCTTCGCAGCGGGCAGCATCGATCTGGCAGAGAGCGGTAGATCCTGCGCCTGCTCGCGCCACACCGGCGAACGGTTACCTGGCCACCCGCCCTCAGACGTCCCCATATACCGGCACGGAAGCTCCGTTGATGAGCTTTGCGTCCTCACTGCACAAGAAGAGGATCACGCGCGCTATCGCTTCCGGCTTGGGCCACTTGCTGAAGTCAGCGCCCGGCATGAACTTGCGGTTGGCGGGGGTATCGATCACGCTCGGGAGGACGGAATTAGCGCGTACATTAGCGCGTACCCCGGTGCCTTTGAGATCCGCTGCCAGCGAATCGATCATGGCGACAGCAGCGGCCTTGGATGCGGCGTAGGCAAACGCTCCCGCCGCATGATCGAGTGCCGAGCGGGACGCGATGTTCACGACCGCGCCGCTGCCTTGCTTCAACATCACCGGCACGGCGGCGCGCGCCAACACAAAGCCGGAGCGCAGATTCAGCGCCAGCATGGTGTCAAAGACTTTTGCGTCCGTCTGCCAGAGCGCGGTGCCGCCGGCATAGGCGCCCACCGCGTTGACCAGCACGTCGAGGCGGCCGTGCTGCGCGGATATCTGCTCGACGCATTGACGTGTGGCGGTCTCGTCGGTGACGTCGACTCGAAAACCTTCCAGTCGTGAAGCATGAGCGGCCGCGGCCTTCTGCAAGGCGGCGAATTCATCCGCGTGACGGTACGTCACCACAACTTTGGCAAGCTCTGCCAGAAACGCCAGGCTGACGGCCTGGCCGAGCGCTCCCGTACCGCCCGCAAGCAAAACGACCTGACCTGAGAATCTTCCATCCATATGTTTTGGCGGGCCGCCCACCCTTTCTCGAGGCCCAGCGCCGCGCGACCTAATCCATCTTCTTGCCGGCTAAGGCTTCTCCTCTTCCACGATCCAATCCAGCGCCTCGGCGAGCGTAGCAAAGAGTTGGTGATGATGATGCGAGAACGTCTCCACCGCTTCCAACTGCTGCTTCTGCTTCGCGTCTAGACCGACCAGCGCCGCGCGCCGCACGAAAGGCAGGTCGTAGACGTTCGCTTCTTTGATCTTGATGAGGACGTCCTTGTTCATCTGTGACCCGCCGACATCCGCCACGGTGAGCACCGAGCCTTTGGGCTGTGCCGTGACGAGGCGCATGCGCTCCTCCACCATCGCCAGCATCTCGGCCTCGTCAGTGAGCCCGTGGTAATCGAGCAGCAGCACCTGCTTGCCCTTGTGCGTGATGAAGCGGACGCGTTCCATGAGTAGTTCTCAGTTCTCGGTTCTCAGTTCTCAGTGGCCGAAATACTAAACCACCGCGCGGGAAACCTCACGCGCGCTGGCGAGCGGAGATCAGCAGCATGATGCCCGCATAAGCCGCCACCGTCACCAGCGCCAACACCCCGCCGATGACGAGGTCGGGTGCGAAGGTGAGCACGGTGGCAGCCACGAAGACGGCGCTCACCGGCAGCAACATCGACTGCCTCTGCACCAGCATCAGGACGTCATAGGCTACTGCCAGCAGCGCGAGCGCGAGGAAGAAGTATCCGAACGCCGGGACGCGCCGCGCGGCCTCGATCAACAGGTAGCCGCCCCGGAGAAGGAACGCGATCCCGATGGCTCCGCCCAGCCATTGTTTCCATGTCGTAGCGCGGCGTGGCACGGGCTGTTGGAATCCGCGCGGCGGCGTGGGTGGACGCGGTGTCTGCGGTGGTCGCGGTGGGGCAGAGAAACTCATCGCGCGGGATTCTAGTCCGCTGGGGCTATCGAGTCAGGAGAAATCGACCAGGGAAGCCGGCTTACGTGAGGAGTGCCTCGACCACGGCATAAGCTGAGTCGAGTGCGGCGTCAAGTTGCGCGGGATCCTTGCCGCCGGCCTCGGCCATGTCTGGACGCCCGCCGCCCGAGCCGCCGACTTTCTTCGCGACTTGCCCCACGATCTTGCCAGCCTGCACACGGTCGGTGAGGTCTTTGGTCACACCCACCACGATCGCGACCTTGCCGTCTTCCTGCGACGCCGAACCCAGCACGACCACGCCCGAGCCCAGCTTGTTGCGCAGGTTATCCACCAGCACGCGCATCTGGTTGCGGTCCACGTTCTCCACGCGCTGCACCGCGACCTTCACGCCCTTCACCGTCCGCACGCTGTCGCCGGTGGCGGAGACGGCCGAGGCCGCCGTCTTCATCCGCGATTGTTCCAGTTCCTTGCGCAGCTTCTTCAACTCTTCGTCGCGGCGATCGAGCTCCGCGCGCAGCGCTGTCGCAGGCGACTGCTGCTCGCCGCCGCGGACGGCCGTACTAATAAACGTCCCGACCACACTCTCCAATTCGTGGTCTTTGCGGAAGTGGCGTAGCGAGCCTTCGCCGGTGACGGCTTCGACGCGCCGCACGCCGGAAGACACGCTGCCTTCTTTCAGCACTTTGATCAATCCGATCTCGCCGGTCGCGCCGGTGTGGATGCCGCCGCACAGCTCGGTGGAGAAATCTCCGATCTTGATCACGCGCACGCGCTCGCCATACTTCTCGCCGAACAACGCCATGGCGTGGTACTCGTTCACCGCAACGTCGATGGGGACGTCGTTGATGACCTGGATCTTCTCGTTGCGCAGCACTTCCTTGTTGGCGAGGTCTTCGATGTCCTGCAACTCTTCATCGGCGACGCCGGTGAAGTGGGAGAAGTCGAAGCGCAGGTGCGCCGGATCGACCAGCGACCCCGCCTGCTTCACGTGCTTGCCCAGGACTTCGCGCAAGGCTGCATGTAACAGGTGCGTGGCGGTGTGGTTGCGCATGGTGTGCTGCCGGACTTCGGCATTGACGCGCGCGACCACGCGATCGCCGACAACGATGGGCTGTCCGCCGCGGCGGACTATAACTTGGTGCGCGCGGACACCCTGCACCGGCAGCGTGCATCCGCGAACTTCGGCAATCACGTTGCGCGCTGAGTCGAGCAGCCAGCCCACGTCGCCGACCTGTCCGCCCGAGTCCGCATAGAACGGCGTGTGGTCGAGCACGACCTCACCCTCTTCACCGGGCTTTAGTTCTTTGACTCCAGCGCCGCCCTTGACGATGGCGAGCACTTCACAGTCGGTGGATTCCGTCTGCGCATAGCCTTCGAAGACGGTCTTCGCCAAATCGCGGAGCACCGGGGACGCCGCCGCCTTGCCCGCGCCACCCTTCCACGACGCGCGCGCCCGCTCGCGCTGTGCTTGCATCGCGCGCTCGAAGCCTTCCACATCGAAATGCAGCCCCTGGTCGCGCGCCGCGTCCATCATGAAATCGAATGGCAGTCCGAAGGTGTCGTAGAGCTTGAAAGCGTTGTCCCCGGGATAGGTTAGTTGAACACCTTTGTCGGCTAGAAACCCCAGAAGCGTTTGTACAGCGTCCTTATCGTCAGGGTTGGTTCGGCTCGCGAGGTGCTCCAAATTGTGAGTTCGTCCACCTTGAATTGCCAGCTCGCCAATATCTTTGTCTAAGCGGTCCAATCCAACCGCGATCGTGTGGGCAAACCGAAGTTCCTCGTGTCTAACCACCTCAGCCACCCGATGTTGATTTGTCAAAAGTTCTGGGTATGCGTCTTTCATTAGGGCTGCTACGCCGGCCACCATCTCAAATAGGCACGGGTTATCGGCACCCATTAACCGAGCGTGGCGAATTGCCCGTCGGATGATCTTGCGGAGCACGTAGCCCCGGCCTTCGTTACCGGGGATAACACCGTCTGAGATCAAGAATGTGAATGCCCTAGAGTGGTCGGCAATTATGCGCAACGAGGGCGCATTGGGATTGTGCGTCAGGGTTTTCCCAGGATTTCGAGACAGCAGCGCTCCC
This sequence comes from Acidobacteriota bacterium, assembly GCA_030774055.1. Taxonomy (NCBI): domain Bacteria; kingdom Pseudomonadati; phylum Acidobacteriota; species Acidobacteriota bacterium. The sequence continues at coordinate 1,491 of JALYLW010000107.1, read as the reverse complement.
GTCGCATACTCCATTAAGGGCTTGAACAAGTCTGTGTCGTAGTTCGAGATCACGCCCTGCAGCACGGCAGCCAGGCGCTCCAGCCCCATGCCGGTATCGATCGAGGGCTTGGGCAGCGGGTTGTAGTTGCCGGCCGCGTCGCGATCGAACTGCATGAAGACGAGGTTCCAGATCTCCATGTAGCGCCCGCAATCGTGCGGGCACGGGAAGCGGCACTTGCCGGCAGCGCACTCCGGATTTTTGTGGTCGCTGGCTTCGACACCTTGGTCGATGTGCAGCTCGCTGCACGGACCGCACGGGCCGGTATCGCCCATCGCCCAGAAATTGTCCTTCATCCCCATGGCGAATATCCGCTCTTTGGGGACGCCGACGCCGAGCCAGTGCTTTTCCGCCTCGTCGTCGCGCGGGATTCCCTGCTCGCCCTGGAAGATGGTGGCGTAGAGCTTCGATTTGTCCACGCCGTACCACGCAGGCGATGTGACCAGCTCCCACGCGTACTGGATGGCTTCCTGCTTGAAGTAGTCGCCAAAGCTGAAGTTGCCGAGCATCTCGAAGAAGGTGTGGTGGCGGCTGGTGAAGCCAACGTTCTCGAGGTCGTTGTGCTTGCCGCCCGCGCGGACGCACTTCTGCGAGCTGCACGCGCGGTTGTAGTCGCGCTTTTCCAGGCCGAGGAAGACGTCCTTGAACTGGTTCATCCCCGCATTGGTGAACAGCAGCGTGGGATCGTTCGCCGGCACGAGCGAGGACGAATGCACCCGGCGATGCCCCTGCTGCTCGAAGTAGCGCAGGAACATCTCGCGGATCTCGGAACCCGACATGTGCTTGCGGCCGGCCATGGCGATGACGAAACCTTGATTCTAACAGGCAGAGCTTTTACCGCCGAGAACGCCGAGGCACGGAGTTTTGAAGCTTGAGTTTTGAATCTTGAATAGGAGCAGCAGGACTTGCACCTACTCGAAATTCAAAATTCAAGCCTCTAGATTCCTCCGCGTCCCCGTGCCTCCGTGGTGAAGGGTTGGAAAAAGGGGCTTGACAACCGGAAAGATCAGGCGCAAAATCCAAGACCATATAAGCGAAGAAAAGGCGAAATACCTCTCCCTTCGACCTTGCAGCCCGTTCGGTCTGTGGTCTGGATCCTCGGGCTGCATTTCATTTGAAGGTATCGGGGTCCTTATATATGGCTTCTCCCCTTGCAGTGCCTAAGGCCGACCTGTCTGCGCTTCCCGCCGGAGCAGCGAAGTTCCACCTGGTAAAGGCGCAGGTCGAAGCCGCGCTGGAGAAAAGAGTTCCTTCCGCGCTCACCGTGCGCGAGCGTCCCGCGCCTCTCTGCCTGCCCACAGGAGTGCCGGAAGTGGACGCGCTCACCGGCGGCCTGCCCCGCGGCGCGCTCTCCGAGATCATCGGGCCGGTTTCCTCCGGACGAACTTCCCTTTTGCTCGCTTTGCTCGCGCAAGCGACCGCGCGCGCGGAGTTCTGTGCCCTGGTCGACGC
>JALYLW010000106.1 GCA_030774055.1 Acidobacteriota bacterium | reverse complement strand
CGGCCGCGCCGATTGCTGCTGAAATCAACCTTCTGACGTGACGAATGGGCCCGGGTGGGCGCGTACTGTGGAGTTTGGATGTGAGCCGCGGCTGGTGAGTTTGCTCCGGCGTACCGCCGTCTATAATCGTCGGTTCCCCAGGAGAGCCGTTTGGCCTATACCGACCTTAGAGAGTGGATCGCGGAACTCGAGCGCGCCGGCGAGCTGAAGCGCGTCTCCGCGGAAGTGGACCCTGTCCTCGAGGTCACTGAGATCACCGACCGCGTCTCCAAGGCGAAGCGGACAGCCGGCCGCCCCACCGGCGGGCCGGCGCTGCTGTTCGAGAAGGTCAAAGGGCACCCCGGCGCGCAGATCCTGATCAACCAGTTCGGCTCCGAGCGGCGGATGCAGATGGCGCTCGGCGTCGGCTCGCTTGACGAGATCGCGCAGCGCATCCATGAGTTCCTCAACGTGAAATCTCCCGAGAGGCTGCTCGACAAGATGAAGATGCTGCCCATGCTCGCGGACATGGGAAAGATCTTCCCTAAGACGGTCGCCACGGGCCCGTGCAAGGAAGTCATCAAGAAGGGCGAGGCCTCGTTGCTTGACCTTCCGGTACTGCAATGCTGGCCGAAGGATGCCGGCCGATTCATCACGCTGCCGCTGGTCATCACGCGCGACCCGAAGAGTGGGAAGCGCAACGTGGGGTGCTACCGGATGCAGGTCTATGACGCGAAGACTGCTGGCATGCACTGGCAGCGGCAGAAGGTGGGCGCAGAACACTATCGCGAGGCCATGCGCCGCGCTGCGGCGGGAGCGGACGGAGGCGCTGCAGCCGCGGTGGACGTGATGGCACGCTCCGGTGGTGGCGCCATCGCCGCGGAAGGGCAGCGGCCGGCAGGGAAGCTCGAGGTTGCGGTCGCCATCGGCACCGATCCCGCGCTCACGTTCTCGGCCATCGTGCCCGCGCCGCCCGATGTGGAAGAGTTCATGATCGCCGGCTTCCTGCGGCAGAAGCCGGTCGAGCTGGTGAAATGCGAGACGGTCGATCTGGAAGTCCCCGCACACGCCGAGATCGTCCTCGAAGGCTACGTGAATCTGGACGAGCTGCGCACCGAAGGTCCGTTCGGCGACCATACCGGGTTCTATTCGCTCGCTGACGAGTATCCCGTCTTCCATCTCACTTGCATCACGCACCGCAAGGATCCGATCTATGCCACCACCATCGTGGGCAAGCCGCCGATGGAAGACGCGTGGATGGGCAAAGCGGTCGAGCGCATCTTCCTGCCCCTCATGCGCGTCACGCTGCCGGAGATCGTGGACGTCAACCTGCCGGTCGAAGGCATCTTCCACAACCTGATGATCGTGTCGATCCGCAAGTCGTATCCCGGGCACGCGCGCAAGGTCATGAGCGGCATCTGGGCGCTGGGACAAGCGATGTTCACCAAGTGCATCGTGGTCGTGGATGAGGACGTGAACGTCCAAGACCTGGGCGAGGTTACGCTCAAAGCGCTCAACCACATCGATCCGGAGCGCGATATCCAGTTCACGCTCGGCCCGGTGGATTCGCTCGACCATGCCTCACGCCTGCCCAACTTCGGTTCCAAGATGGGTGTGGACGCGACTCGCAAATGGCCGACCGAAGGCTTCACGCGCCCGTGGCCCGACGAGATACTCATGGACGAAAAGACGAAGACGCTGGTGAGCAAGCGGTGGAAGGAATACGGGATCGAGTAACTTTTCAACCGTCTCGAGCGTTATCACACACAGGAGGCTCTGATGACCCGCACACTGGTTGCTCTTTGGGCCCTGATGCTGACGGTGGGTTCCCTGGCCGCGCAGAACACCGACCCGAAGCGGGATGACGCCTGCATTCGGATGACAGGTGTCGCGCGCAGTGAGGTCAAGGCAGATACCGCGATCCTTTTCCTAGCAGTCCGGTCCAGTGCTTCCGGTCGCGGAAGAAGCGCTCGGGCAGAACCAGGCGAAGGGCAAAGAGATTGAGAAGGCACTTAGCTCGCTTGGGCTTAAAGACAAGGCCCGTCTCACTCCAAACCGCATTGGATCGGCGGGGCCACCATACTACGGTGGCAATCCACGGCCGCAGACCGTCTCCGGCTATGACGCGTCTCAGTACCTTTACATCTTTTTCACTGCCGATGACCTGAAGGATAGAGAAGGTTTCGAGCGCAAAGTCGCGGGAGCGATCGACGGCTTGCGAAAGGCCGGCGCCGGCGTCGTCGATACTCCAGCGAACCGCGTCTGCCAGGGCCAGATGCTCTGCTCGGTCGCCTATGCTCTAAAGGACGCGTCGGCGGTCCATGACCGGCTCATGCCCGAAGCTTTACGCAACGGACGCGCGCTTGCCGAGCAGACGGCGCGCGAGTTGGGCACGCGTTTAGGAAGACTGCGCTCAGTCTCCATCGGCGGCCAGCAATACAGTTCCCCCGCGGGTCTCAACGGTCAGTCGGGCCCTTTAGATGATCTGTCTTTTGACTACCTGTCTTCCTCGGAAACGATCCCGATCACGGTGAGTGCGGGTTTGGTCTACGACATCCAAGACAAGAAATGACCAACGACTTCCAGCAGGTCGCCCGCGAACTGCGCGAGGTCGTTGGCGCGACCGTGCCGCAGCTCACGAAGATGTCCGATGCCGGCGCGGCCAAGCCTTACGCGCCCGGCAAGTGGACGCGCAAGCAGCTGGTCTCGCACCTCATCGACTCAGCCTCGAACAATCATCAGCGCTTCACCCGCGCCGCGCTCTCCGGGCCGCTAACGTTTCCGGGCTATGACCAGGATGGCCTCATGCGCATCCAGCAACCGAACGAGATGCGATGGGCGACGCTGGTCGGGCTGTGGGAGAACTACAACGAGTTCCTCGCGCACGTGATCGAGCGCCTGCCGCCTGAGGCCGCCGATACACCGTGCACCATCGCCGGCGACCTGAGCGGCACGCTAAGCTTCATCGCGCGCGACTACGTGGAGCACCTGAAGCACCACGTGAACCAGATCACCGGCAGCCGTCACCCGACGACGTACAGGCCAGACGCCTAGAACTCACGAATGCAGCCTCCAAGCGGGAATCAGGGAGTCGTAATGAAGCGATGCACTGAGAACAATGTGGATAACGATGTAGATAGCCCTGATCGCCACGTAAGCCAGTGCTATTGTTCGTGGCTTTCTTAAGACATACCAGACTGAGCTACTTGTGTCCGCCGCCCATCGCGCCGGCCGTCGCGCCCTCGTGTGTATCGATGGTGATGAGGAAGGCGTTGCGGTCGGAGTAGTCGAACTTGTGTCCCATCACATCGGCGCTATGGTTGATGGAGCGGTACATCCAGAAACCGTCGTTCTTCTGCGCGCCGAAGTAGTTCACGTTGCGCAGCACCACTCCCTTACCGTCCATTCCCGGCTCGCGCTTCAGCTTCATGTGCGCCATCTGGCCGCCGCCAAGTTTGGCTTCGGCGATATCGCTACTGTTGCTGATCTCGATGGGCGCTTCCTGGACTTTCAATTCACCCCACTCGAGGCCGTAGGTCTTGAGGATCATCGGCGCCAGAGCATCGCGTTGCTCCTTGCTGGTCGTGGGGTCGAACGAGACCACCACCCACTTTCCTTTCTTGGCGGTGCCCCACTCGTTGCCCAGATCGCCGGTGAGCCAGTACTTCGCTCCCGCAAGGTTCGTCTTGCCGGAGTAACCCTCGCGAACTTTGACGGCCATGTTGAATTCGCAGTGCGGATGTTCCGCCTGCTGGTTGAAATAGCATGGGCAGAAGAGGTGGCAAGAGCAGGCCTCGATGTAATCCGCCTTCATGCGCCAGGCGGGACGTGACGGCGTGGACGCCATCGTCGCAATCACGATGGCCAGCAGCAGGGAAATCCGCTTGAGCTTCTTCATTGGACGTTCTCCTTCATCTGCCGGCGATAGCCCGGAGGGCAGCGGAGACGGGCGGGAATCGCCGAGCGAACGGTCTTCGGGGTCCGCGGCGCGCAATTGTACCTCCGCTTGTCGACAACGGGGGCGGGGATATTTATCCTGTATCCGTGACCAACTTCTTCAAGGGACTAGGGGCGATCCTGAAGGGCATGTCGGTGACCTTCCGGGAGATGTTTGCCCCGACGGTGGTCGAGAACTATCCCGACGGCAAGGGTCCGCTCCGGGGTGCGGTCTTCGAGGAGCGGTTCCGCGGCGTGCACGTATTGCAGCGTGACGAAAACGGCCTGGAGAAGTGCGTGGCGTGCTTCTTGTGCGCCGCGGCGTGTCCTTCGAACTGCATCTACATCGAAGCTGCGGAGAACACCGCCGAGAAGCGGATATCCGGCGCCGAGCGCTACGCCGCGATCTACAACATCGATTACAACCGCTGCATCTTCTGCGGATACTGCGTGGAGGCTTGTCCCACGGACGCGATCACGCACGGCCACGGCTTCGAGATCGCGACCTTCAACGCGTCCAACTTGATCTATCGCAAGGAGCAGCTCCTGGTTCCGCTCGGGACGCCGGCCCAGCCGGTGCTGCCGCTGAACCCGCCGATTTCGTCTTCCGTACCCCACCGAATGCCGGGGGATGGCGGCAACCGCTCTGCGCACGCGCGCTAGCGCGAGATCCTGTCGAGCAGACACCAACAGCAGAGCAGCACCAAAGAGTTGCGGGTTTGTCGGGGAAGGTGTGCGAGCGTTACGATTTGATACATAGTGGAATCCAGCGACTCACGGAGGGAAGCCAGCTACTCAGGATTTCCGCGGCGCTTTTGACGTTATATGTCTGATTTCCTAAAACACGTTGCCGAGCGCGTGATCGTCTACGACGGCGCCATGGGCACCAATATCCAGGTGCGCCAGCCGTCGGTTGACGACTTCTGGGGCAAAGAGGGCTGCAACGAGCTGCTTGTGCTCAGCCGTCCGGACATCATCCGCGACATCCACGCCAGCTTCTTTGCCGTGGGTTGCGACGTGGTCGAGACGAACACCTTCGGCGCGACGTCAGTCGTGCTCGCCGAGTACCAGCTCGAGTCCAAGGTCGGCGAGATCAATCGAGCCGCAGTGAAGCTGGCGAAAGAAGCCGCTCTAGAGTTCTCGACGAAAGACAAACCGCGCTTCGTCGCCGGCTCCATCGGCCCCACCACGAAGGTGCCGTCGCTCGGCCACATTGGCTTCGACGCGATGGTCGCCAGCTATCTCGAACAGATGACCGCGCTCATCGAGGCCGGCGTCGACATCTTGCTCATCGAGACCTGCCAGGACTTACTGCAAAGCAAGGCTGCGCTGGTCGCGGCGTTCGACGCTATGCGCCACACTGGCAAACGCTTGCCGGTACAGGTGCAGGTCACGCTCGAAGCCACCGGCACGATGCTGCTCGGTACCGAGATCGGCGCTGCGCTCACCGCGCTCGAGCCTTACGACGTGGACGCCATCGGCCTGAACTGCGCCACCGGTCCGCGCGAGATGAACGACGCGGTCCGGTATCTCTGCCATAACTCGCCCAAGCATGTCTCCGTGCTGCCGAATGCCGGACTGCCGCAGAACGTCGGCGGAAGAGCGGTCTATGGACTCACGCCGGCGGAGCTGGCCGAGTTCCACAAGCGTTTTGTTTCGGAGTATGGCGTGCGCATCGTGGGAGGATGCTGCGGCACCACGCCCGAACATTTGAAGGCGGTGGTCGGCGCGGTCAGCGGGATCGAGCCCGCGAAGCGGGAGGTGACGCTGGCCGGCGCGGCGTCGAGTGCTTACTCCATGGTCCCGCTCGACCTCGATCCCAAGCCGCTCGTGGTGGCGGAAGAGATGAACACCACCACGCGCGTGGAAGGTTTCCGCAACCTCGTGCGCGCGAAGAAGTATGACGACATCCTCGCGCTCGCCAAGAAGCTGGTCGCCGAAGGCTCGCACATGCTCGACCTGTGCTGCGCCATCGTCGGGGAAGACGAGAAGGGCTACATGACGGGAGTGCTGGAGAAGATCGCTACACGCGTTCCTGCGCCGGTGCTCGTCGACTCCACCGAGGCTGACGTGATCGAGGAGGCGCTCAAGCGCATCCCCGGCAAGGCCATCATCAATTCCATCAATCTCGAGGACGGCGAGAAGCGGACGTCGAAAGTGCTGCCCATGGCTAAGCGCTACGGCGCTGGGGTGATCGCACTCACCATCGACGAAGACGGCATGGCGCTCACCGCAGCGAAGAAGACCGCCATCGCCAAGCGCATCTTCGACCTGGCGACAAACAAATACGGCATCCGGCCGCAAGACCTCATCTTCGACGCGCTCACCCTGCCCATCTCGACCGGGCAGGACGAATATCGCGATGCCGGCATCGAGACGTTGAACGCCGTCCGCCAGATCAAGCACGAGCTGCCCGAGTGCCACACCATCCTCGGCGTCTCGAACATCAGCTTCGGGCTGAACATATATCCCCGACGAGTGCTGAACTCTGTCTTCACCCACGAGGCGGTGAATCACGGCCTGGATATCGCCATCGTCAACTACAGCAAAATCTATCCGTTATACAAGATCCCTGATGTAGAGGTTGAGCTGGCACGCAAGCTTATCTACCACGACCTGTCCGATGGCGACCCGCTGCAGAAGTACATCGCGTACTTCGAAGGCTTGGAGAAGAGGCCCGAGACCGAGAGAGTCCATGTCGAAGAGCTCTCGGTCGAAGACAAGCTCAAGCACTGCATCATCTCGGGCGAGAAGGCGTTGGGCGAAGGCGCGACACGACGCTCGCTCGAGCAGATCCTCGAGGATGCGCTGGTGACGTACACGCCCCTCGACCTGATCAACAACGTGCTGCTCGACGGCATGCGGACGGTGGGCGAACTCTTCGGCGCGCGCAAGATGCAGCTGCCGTCCGTGCTCGACTCCGCCGCGGTGATGAAGCAGGCGGTCGCGTATCTCGAACCGAAGATGGAGAAGGCTGCCGGTTCGCAGAAAGGGACCATCGTGCTCGCCACGGTGAAGGGCGACGTCCACGATATCGGCAAGAACCTGGTGGACATCATCCTCTCCAACAACGGCTACAAGGTGGTGAACCTCGGCATCAAGCAGCCAGCGGATGCGATCATCCGCGCGGCGCAGGAACACAAAGCGGACGCCATCGGACTCAGCGGCCTGCTGGTCAAGTCGACGGTAGAGATGAAGTACGTGCTCCAGGACCTGACGCAACAGGCGCTCGAGTTCCCGGTGATCTGTGGCGGGGCCGCGCTCACGCGTAAATACGTGGAAGACGACCTGCGTCGCGAGTATCGCAACGGCGTCTTCTACGGCGAAGACGCGTTCTCAGGGCTGCACATCATGCAGGACCTGACGACGAAAGACGGTGCAGAAGGTCCGCGTGAAAAGCGCATGGCGGAAGGCCGCAAGGTGAAGGAGTACGTGCGCGCAGCCGTGGCAGACGCTGGGAGCGACGCTGCGGAACTCGCGGTTCCATCCACCGCCATCTCCGCCGCGCCCAACATTCCCGTGCCGCCGTTCTGGGGCGTGCGCGTGAAAAAGGATTTCGACCTGCGCGAGCTGTTCGGCTACATCAACGAGACCGCGCTTTTCAAAAACCAGTGGCAGCTCAAGACGGCTTCGCAGGCAGACTACAAACGGCTGGTCGAAGAAAAGTTCCGTCCCATCCTGGCGAAGTTGGAGGATGAGGTGGCGGCGAGCGGCGTCTTCGAACCGAAGGTCGTCTACGGCTGGTTCCCGTGCCAGAGCGACGGCAACGATGTGATCATCTACGACGGACCGGAATCGAAGCGCGAGATCGAGCGCTTCACCTTTCCACGCCAGCGCGAGGGCCGCAGACTCTCTATTGCCGATTTCTTCTTGCCCAAGTCCTCAGGGAAACTCGACGTGATCGGCCTCTCGGTCGTCACTGTAGGCGCGCGGGCGTCCGAGGAAGCGCACAAGCTCTTCGAGCATGGCGAATACACGCGCTATCTCTATTTCCACGGCCTCGGCGTGGAGACGGCGGAAGCGCTTGCCGAACTGCTGCACAAGAAGATGAGGGAAGAGATCGGTATCGCGGGGGACGACGCGGCGCGCGTCACCGACCTGTTCCATCAGAAGTATCGCGGGTCGCGCTATTCATTCGGCTACCCCGCGTGTCCGAACCTCGAGGACCAGACGAAGATCTTCGCGCTGCTCAAGCCGGAAGAGAACATCGGTGTCCACCTCAGCTCCGGCTTTCAGCTCGAGCCCGAGCAATCGACGAGCGCGATCGTTGTCCACCATCCGCAGGCCAAGTATTTCGTGGTCTAGGGCGCTTGCAACTGGCCACACCGACCGTTACCATCGCCCTCTCCCTTCGGGCGCGCGGAGGTGCCTTCGCTTTGGTCGGCCGCACCATCTCGCATTACCGCATCCTCGAAAAGCTCGGCGGCGGCGGGATGGGCGTCGTCTACAAAGCCGAAGACGTCAACCTCAAGCGCATGGTCGCGTTGAAGTTCCTTTCCGAAGACCTCTACAAGGATCCGAAGGCGCTCGAGCGCTTCGAGCGCGAAGCGCGCGCTGCCGCGCTCCTCAACCATCCCAACATCTGTGGCATCTACGAGATCGAAGAGGACGAAGGCAAGCCTGTCCTGGTGATGGAGTACCTCGAGGGCGAGCCGTTGTCGAAACACATCGGGGGCAAGCAGATGGACGCGCGCGAGCTCGTCGACATCGCGGTAAAGGTTGCGGATGCGCTCGAGGCTGCGCACGAGCAGGGCATCATCCATCGCGACATCAAGCCGGCGAACATCTACCTGACGCCGCGTGGCCCCAAGGTGCTCGACTTTGGCCTGGCCAAAGTCATGGAGCCGCCACCCGCGGCAGCGGCTCCCGATGACGACACCGCGGTGGGCCTGCCGCATGCCGACGAGACACTTTCGACCGCCGACCAGATGCCGGGCACGGCGTTCTACATGTCGCCCGAGCAGGTGAAGGGCGACGAGCTCGATCCGCGCAGCGATTTGTTTTCCTTCGGCATCGTGCTCTACGAGATGGCGACCGGGCAGCGTCCGTTCCGCGGAAAGAACGTGGTCCTCACGCTGCACGCTATCCTGCACAAAAAGCCGCCGGCGCCGCGCCAGGTCAATCCGCGCGTGCCACCGCATCTCGAAACCATCATCGGCAAAGCGCTGGAGAAAGACCGCAACAAGCGCTATCAGTCCGCCAATGAGCTGCGGCAGGACCTTGAGGTGGTGCAGCGCGAGCTGGAACTGCTGGCCACCGGCGGCAAGCTTCCGTCGCGGCTGAATGCAGGCTCGACCGGGGCATTCCGTTCCGGCAGCCGCCGCAGCCGTTATCTGCAGGCAGCCATGGCGGTGGCACTGTTGCTCGCGGTGGTGGTGATCATCGCACTATGGAACAAGCGCACCCGCGGCGGCGGCACGGTGCATGCGGGACTGAACACGGTGGCGGTGCTGCCATTCCAGAATGCGACGCACGACGCCAGCATAGACTTTCTGCGGCTCGCACTGGCCGACGAAGTCGCCAGCACGCTGACCTACTCGCCGTCGCTCGAGGTGCGTCCGGTCGCGTCCTCGGAAAGGTATGCGGATAAAGACCCGCAGCAAGCGGGTAAGGAGCTGCGCGTCGGGACGGTGCTTGCCGGACATTTCCTGCGCTCGGGAGACGAGACGCGCGTCACCGTGGAAGCGATCGACGTGGAGAGCAATCGCCTGCTGTGGAAAGGCGAGGTCACTGCGCCGGCGAAAGACCTGACGCCGCTGCAGGAGAAGCTGGCCACGCTGGTGCGCCGCGAGCTGCTGCCGGCGCTGGGCGTGAGCTCGGTGGAGAGCGCGACACGTCCGCGGAATGCGGATGCGTATGACTTGTTCCTGCGCAGCGTATCGATCCCACACGACGCAGCGCCGAACAAGGAAGCGATCTCGAACCTGGAGCGCGCGGTGGGACTCGACCCCAGCTACGCGCCCGCGTGGGATGCGCTCGGCCGCCGCTACTATTACGACGCCTCGTACGCCGGCGGCGGACGGGAGACCTTCCAGAAGTCGAACGCCGCGCATGAACGCGCGTTGTCGCTCGACCCGAATCTGGTTCCCGCCTCGGCGCACCTCACGCGCAATTGGGTGGAGCAGGGCGAGCTGGCAAAGGCCTACCAGAAGGCGCAGGAGCTGGTGAAACAGCGTCCCAAAAGCGCGGAGGCGCACTTCACGCTCGCGTACGTGCTGCGCTACGCCGGGCTGCTGAATTCCGCCGCCAAGGAATGTGACGCAGCGATGGGCCTCGATCCGGGCAACTACGTCTTCCGGTCATGCGCGTTCGCATTTCTTGAGCAAGGTGACGCGAATCGGGCGATGGAGTATCTGCATCTCGACTTTGGCTCGGAGTGGGTAACGAACGTGCTGCCCACCGTGCTGTTACGGCAAGGGAAGAACGATGAGGCGCGCGAGGCGTCCACCAAAGTCGCCCGCAACACCGTGTGGTTCGGGGACATGCTGCGAGCTTGCCTGGACGGTAAGCAAGGTGGCGAGGCGCAGCAGCTGGCGCAAGCCGCGGCTCCCGTGTTGCTGGGCCTGCGCGATCCCGAGCTGAAGTATTACCAGGCGACGGTGCTCGCCTACTGCGGCCAGAAAGAACTGGCGACGCAGCTGCTGCGCAGCTCCGTCGCGCAGAATTACTGCGCCACGGAGGCGCTAGAGAAGGACCCGTTGCTGGAGCAGATCCGGGGCGAGGCGGACTTCGAAGCGCTGCGCGACGCGGGCAAGCGCTGCTCGGCGGCTATCCCGTCGGGATCCGAATAAAAGGTCCTTATTGCGGGAATAATGGCGGAGAGGGAGGGATTCGAACCCCCGATACCCTTTCAGGTATGGCCGCTTTCGAGGCGGCTCGTTTCAACCACTCACGCACCTCTCCGCGTCCGGAAGCCCGCAGCGAGAGTGGTCGGCTCGAAGCAGGTCGCGACAGATCAAGGGCGCCACGAGCGTGGCGCCTGGCCTTATTTTAGCAAACCCTTATTCTTGCTTCAGTGACTCGGCGTCAGCCTTCCTGCGCCGCTCGCGGAAGAAGGTCTGCATGATCTCGGCGCACCGTCCGCTAAGCACTCCCCACGCGACTTCCATCTTGTGGTTCAGCTCCGGCGCATTGAGCACGTTCATGACGGAGTGGACGGCGCCCGCCTTGGGATCGTCGGCTCCATAGATGAGCCGCCGGATACGAGCGTGCGTCATGGCGCCGGCGCACATCGCGCACGGTTCGATGGTGACGTAGAGCTCGCAGTCGAGCAGGCGATGATTGCCGATGGCCGCCCCAGCGGCACGCAGCGCTACGATCTCGGCGTGCGCCACCGGGTCGTTATCCAGCAGGTTTCGGTTATGGCCGCGTCCGACGATCTCTCCGGCGCGGACTACCACGGCACCTACCGGAACGTCGCCCGCAGCCTGGGCCTTGGCCGCCTCGCGGAGCGCCTCTTCCATGTAAAGGATGTCTTGTTGCGCGTGGCTCTCCATGCTGAGTCGCCGCCGGCCTCTCGATGCAGAGTTACTGCCCCGGCCATTCTACGGCCGTAACCACCAACCGCCCGGGAGAACGTTCCGGGCGGTTTTCTTGTTAGGCGGGCTGTTGCTGCGTCATGCAGTGCATCGCGCCCAGCCCCCATATGAAATCGCGCGAATAGACAGGGACGATCGCACGGGTGGGAAAGAGGTGAGTGAGCGAGTCGAGCGCGATGCGGTCGTTGGGATCGCCGAAGATGGGCGCCAGCACGGCGGCGTTGGCGATGTAAAAGTTGGCGTAGCTGGCCGGCAACCGCTGGCCCTCCATCACGATGGGCCGCGGCATGGGCAGCTCCACCACCTCAAGCCGCTTTCCGTCCTGGTCGGTAGCCCGCTTCAGGTCGCGCAGATTCTGCTGCAGGGCGCTGTAGTTCGCGTCTTTCTTGTTGTACTCGACGGCGGCGACAACGGTGCGCGGCGCGACGAAGCGCGCGGTGTCGTCGACGTGTCCGTGGGTATCGTCGCCGACGATGCCGCGCTTGAGCCAGATCACGTTGGTTGCACCGAGGTAGGTCGCAAACACCCACTCCAGGTCGCGCCGTGAGAGCCGCGGGTTGCGCGCTTGCTTGCGGCTGAGCAGGCATTCTTCCGTGGTGAGCAGTGTGCCGCGACCGTTCACGTCGATGGAGCCTCCCTCGAGCACGACGTGACGCGCCTCGTGCTCGACGAGCAGCCGCGGTGCGCCGAGCCGGTTCGCCACGAACTCGGGGAGGTGCTGATCTTTTTTCCAGTCGGGATACTTGGCCCAGGCATTGAACTTCCAATGGGTCGCGACGAGCTCGCCGCCACGCTTGGCGTTTTCTCGCTTGGCGTATTCGCGCATAACGAAGATCGGTCCGGAATCGCGTGTCCAGACGCGGTCGGTGGGGCAACGATGGAAGCGCACGTTACTGAGCGGTACGTTGCTGCGGATGAGGACATCGCGGGCGGTGCGCTCCTGTTTCACGTCGCGCACCAGGATCTCGCAGCGCTCGCCCTTAGCGATCCAGCGGACGATCTCCGCGTAGATCCAGGGAATGCACGCGAGTTTGCCCGGCCAGTCGCTCTCTTTGTGCGGCCACGCGATCCAGGTGGCGGCGTGCGGCTCCCACTCCGCCGGCATGCGCAAGGTATTGGCGGAAGCCATCAGTCGATGAACCGCTGCGTGATGGAGGAATAGGAATCGATGCGGCGGTCGCGCAGGAAAGGCCAGTTGCGGCGGACGTCTTCGAGACGCGCGAGGTCGACCTCGGCGATGAGGATCTCTTCTCTATCGTGGCTGGCTTCGGCAAGCACGGTCCCGAACGGGTCGCACAGGAACGAGCCTCCCCAGAATTCCAGGCCCTTGCCTTCGGCGCGGTTGCCGCGGATGTCTCCGGTCTCGAAGCCGACGCGGTTTACCACCGCCACATAGACTCCGTTGGCGATGGCGTGCGCGCGCTGGATCGTCCGCCATGCATCGTGTTGCGCCTTGCCGAACTGCGCCTTCTCTGCCGGATGCCATCCGATGGCGGTGGGATAGAAGATGACATGCGCGCCTTGGAGCGCAGTCAGGCGCGCACCCTCGGGATACCACTGGTCCCAGCAGACGAGCGTCCCGATGCGGCCGGCGGCAGTGTCGAAGGCCTTGAAGCCCAGATCGCCGGGCGTGAAGTAGAACTTTTCGTAGTAGAGCGGATCGTCGGGGATATGCATCTTGCGATAGATCCCCTTGATCGAGCCGTCGGCGTCGATGACGGCGGCGGTGTTGTGGTAAATGCCGCGCGCGCGCTTCTCGAAGACCGATGCGATCACCACCACCTTGTTATCTTTCGCCGCCTGCGCCAGCGCCTGGGTGGTGGGGCCAGGGACAGGCTCGGCGAGGTCGAAGAGAGCGGCGTCCTCGCGCTGGCAGAAGTACTGCGTGCGGAAGAGCTCGGGCAGGCAGACGATGTGCGCGCCCTGGCGAGCGGCATCCTTCACGCGTGCGACGGCCTTGGCGACGTTCGCCTCAGGGTCAGGACCTGAGGACATCTGCACTAGGCCGACGTTGAACCTTTCTTCTTTTGCGTCACCAGGTTTCGCGGTGTCATGCTTCGCGTACCCCGGCTTCGCGCCCCCCGGCTTCGCGTGGCCGGCTTTCGCGTTGGCCTTCTTCGCGTACCCCGGTTTCTTGTTCTTCGCCATCGTCCCGATAGGATAACAAACGACTCCGACTTGATCGTCATTCCAGGTGGATTGACGGCTCCACTCGAAGGCTGTAGTTTTTCAGGTTGCTCTCACTCGCGTTCGAGGTGATGGTTTGAAGCAAAAGCACGGGCAAGGCAAGGCAACCAAGGCGCCAATAGGGAAGAAACGCATGCCGCCTCCGGGCGAGGGCGCCGGGATCGAGCGCAAGCTGCACGATCCCATCGCAGACCACTTGCAGCCGGTGTATCCGCTGGACCTTTCGCGGGTGAAGACGGTGGACGACCTCGTCCGGCAGATGGCCGACACCGCCTTCACCGGGCGCCAACTGGGCGAAGCCGCAGAGGTGCTCGAAGCCATGGCGCGCGACAAGGATTGTTTCGTCGTCATGACGCTGGCAGGCGCCATGACGGTGGCGAAGATGGGCCTGATCATCACGGATCTGATCGACCATGGCATCGTCAACGCCATCGTCTCTACCGGCGCGTTGATGGCGCACGGCCTGGTCGAAGCGTCCGGACGCCATCACTACCGCTACGACCCTTCGATGGACGACGTGCAGCTTTACGAGGCGGGATACAACCGCGTCTACGACACGCTCGAGCCCGAGCGCAATCTCGATGACATCGAAGCCATCGTCTTCGAGGTGCTCGAGGCATGGGATCCGAAAGAGATCCTGTGCTCGTACAAGCTGAATCGCGCCATCGGGAAATACTTGGAGCAGCACGTGGAAGGGCGCGGGATCCTGCGCTCGGCGTACGAGAAGAATGTCCCCGTGTTCGTTCCCGCCTTCACCGATTCGGAATTAGGTCTCGACGTCGCGCTGAGCAATCGCATCCGCGTGCGCGATGGCAAGCCGAAGTTCCGCTTCGATCCCTTCGAGGACCTCGACATGTTCTCCGAGACCATGCTCAAGCAGAAACGCATCGGCATCTTCACCATCGGAGGTGGCGTGCCGCGGAACTGGGCGCAGCAGTTCGGTCCATACACCGAGCTGCGCCATCGCCGCGCCGGGGAGGACGTGCCGCTCAAGCGCTACCACTACGGGCTGCGCATCTGTCCGGAGCCGGTGTACTGGGGTGGATTGTCGGGCTCGCCGTATTCGGAAGCCATTTCGTGGGGTAAGTTCGTCCCGCCGGCCGAGGGCGGTAGGTTCGGCGAAGTGTTCGTAGATGCCACCGTCGGCCTGCCCATCATCGTGGCAGCAGTGCTGGAACGCCTGAAGAAGAAGTAGAGAATCTCGCAAGCACAACAAGAAGGCCGCCGAGAGGCGGCCCTTTTCATGGCTGGAAACGCGCCTAGTCGAAGATCAATATCGCGGCGGCGATGACCGTGGTCCACAGTCCGCGCTTCGAGCCAACCGCCGACTGCGTGTTGTTCATGGTGCGGACGATCTTGTTGGAGATGCGGTAGATCTGCTTCTTCTCGTCCCAGGAAGAATCGGGGTCGAACTCCACGTCGAGGGTAGTGGCGAGCATCTCGGCGGCGAGTTCTTCGGCGTAGTCACCGGCGATGTCGTCGGTCTCGCCGAAGGAGTGGTGCTCGCTCAGGTATCCGTAGGTGGTGCGGTCGGCCGGTATCGCGAGTCCGATCGAAGAAGCCAGCAAGCGATGCGGCTCGCGCGTAGAGTTCTCCGCGACGACGGCGAAGACGACTTCACCGTGGCTCAGGTACTTCAGGCCCTGGGTGCGGGTGATGAGTTTGCAGTTCGGCGGGAAGATGGACGACACGCGCACAAGATTCTGCGAAGCGATGCCGGCATCGCGCAGCGCCAACTCGAAACTGGTGAGGCGTTCTTTATGTTTTCCCACACCCTTCGTCAGAAAGATGCGTCTTGGGACCATGTCTTTGCCCAACTCGGGTTCCTCCAGAAAAGTCGCAGGCTTTGGGTGAACAAAAAATGGGTGAATCAAAAAATCTAACACAGTGGGTTGCGCGCGTCGTCGGCAATCTCGCGTTGCACTAGAAGCGGTGCAGAGGACAGAGCAAGAGCGAGTGAGCGTGGATCAGAGCCCCAGCGCCTGAGCCGGCTTGAGCTTGACCGCGATCTCGATGAAGGCGAGCGCGGCGCGCGAGAGCGCCTTGTCTTTGCGGAAGACGAGCGCGAGGTCGCGCTTGATGTGCGCGTCGGCGAGCGGGATGGCGGCCAGCACCTTGGCGCGCACGTCCTCGGCGACGTTCGACTTGGCGATGAATCCCACGCCGACGTCGACCGCGACGAAGCGCTTGAGCAGCTCGCTGGAGTCGAGCTCCATCGAGATATTCGGCTTGAGCTTGCGCTCGGCGAAGAGGCTTTCAATGGCGTCGCGGGTGCGCCCGAAGCGGGGAAGCAGCAGTGGGAACTTGACGACCTCGGCGAGGCTTGCCGACTTCATCTTCGCCAGCGGATGATGCACCGGAGCGATCAGGACCAATTCATCGCGATGGATAGGGACGACGGTCATGCGGTTGTCGGCCACCGGCATGGAGACCACGCCGAAGTCCACCGTGTTATCGATGATGTAGTCGAGGATCTTTGCGCGCTCGGCGCGGTTGATGTTCACGCTCACGCTGGGGTACTGCTTCTTGAACTCGGCAAAGACCTCAGGGAGGATGTGCAGACAGGTGGCTTCGTTCGCGCCCACGACTATCTCGCCGCGGGGCACGCGCTCCATCTCGGCGAGCGAGGTCAGCATCTGCTTGCGCCGTTCGACCGTTTCCTCCGCGTATTTCTGGAACGCTTTGCCCGCGCCGGTGAGGGCGACCTTGCCGCCGGAGCGGTCGAAGAGCTTCGCCCCGATCTCTTCTTCGAGCGCGCGGATCTGCGCGCTGACCGCGGGCTGCGTGCGAAAACGTTTCTCCGCCGCGCGCGAGAAGCTCGCGTGGCGGGCTACTTCGAGGAACGTCTCTAGCTGATCGAAGTCCATGTCACTGTTGCCGGGAACAATGTGGCTGTGTTTCCCACGGTCTAAGTCTCACAAATAACGCGGGTTACGTCACCATAAATCCGGCTTATCCCTGCGATAAAAACATTCGATTTCACAGCCGCGCCGAAAGCCCTTAGTTTAGTGGTGAGGCCGCAGCGGCCTACCAGCCAACAATCCATCGGCGCCCGGGAAGGCGACGCAAGCCGCGTTCTCCGGCGTAGAGCTTTTTAACCAAGCCGAACCTTAAAGGAGAGTTTCATGTCCGATCCGAAAGCAGTCATGCAGTTCGTGAAGGACAACGGGGTCAAGCTGCTTGACCTGCGCTTCACCGACCTGCCCGGACTGTGGCACCACGTTTCTTATCCGATCGACCAGTTCAGCGAGGCCTCCTTTGAAGAGGGCTTCGGCATGGACGGTTCTTCGATCCGCGGCTGGGCTGCGATCCATGAGAGTGACATGCTGCTCATGCCCGATCCAGCCTGGTTCATGCTCGATCCTTTTACCGAGGTCTCCACGCTGGTGATGGTCGCCGACGTGATCGATCCGGTGACCAAGCAGCGTTACGACCGCGATCCGCGCTACATCGCCAAGAAGGCGGAGATGTATCTCGCCTCCACCGGACTCGCCGACACGGCATTCTTCGGCGCGGAAGCTGAGTTCTTCATCTTCGATAACGTGCGCTTCGACCAGCGCGAGAACGAGGGCTACTACCACATCGACGCCGACGAAGGCCGCTGGAATTCGGGACGCAAAGAGAACAACCTGGGATATCGGCCACGCTTCAAGGAAGGCTATTTCCCCGTTCCGCCCACCGACCACTACCAGGATCTGCGCAGCGAGATGACGCTGACCATGCAAGCTTGCGGCCTGGAAGTGGAGTGTCATCATCATGAGGTCGCCACCGGCGGCCAGACCGAGATCGACCTGAAGTTCAACCGGCTGGTCCGCTCCGCCGACAACATGATGATCTACAAGTACGTGGTCAGGAACGTGGCCAACCAATACGGCAAGACGGTGACGTTCATGCCCAAGCCGCTCTTCCAGGACAACGGCAGCGGCATGCACACTCACCAGTCGCTGTGGAAGGGTGGTAAGCCGCTCTTCGCTGGCGATGGCTACGCCGGACTCTCGCAGATGGCGCTGTGGTACATCGGCGGACTGATCAAACACGGTCCGGCGCTCGCGGCGATCATCGCGCCCACCACCAACTCGTATAAGCGCCTGGTCCCGGGCTTCGAAGCTCCGGTCAACCTGGCCTACTCGCGGCGCAATCGTTCGGCGGCGTGCCGCATTCCCATGTACTCGGCGAGCCCGAAGGCGAAGCGCGTGGAGTTCCGGCCTCCGGATCCGAGCTGCAATCCGTACATGGCGTTCGCCGCGATGATGATGGCCGGACTCGACGGCATCGAGCACAAGATCGATCCCGGCCAGCCGCTCGATAAGGACATCTACGATCTTGGTCCGGAAGAATTGGCCAAGGTGCCGTCGATGCCCGGCTCGCTCGATTCGGCGCTTGAAGCTCTGGAGAAGGACCACCAGTTCCTGCTCAAGGGCGATGTCTTCACGGAAGAACTTATCCGCACGTACATCGATTACAAGCGCGATAAGGAAGTGAAGGCGGTGGCGTTGCGTCCGCACCCGTTCGAGTTCGCGCTGTACTACGACATCTAGGAGCAGTACTCGGTATTCGGTACCCAGTCCTCGGTCATGGATGGCCCGGTCGCCTCGGCGGCCGGGCTTTTTTAGCCTGACGGGTGAGCGGGGTACCGCTCCGCCAGCTTCTGCCGCAGCGTCCGGTTCTCCTGTTCGAGTTCCTGAAGACGTTTTTCCAGCGGTGCGACCGCTTCCTGGATCTGGTCTTTGGTGTAGCGCGGCGTTATGTGCTGCGGACAGTTCCAGTCGAAAGCCTCGACGTGGATGACAAAGACGCTCTCCGGCTCGGCCTTGTAGTCGGGATGGCGGACACAGGCTAGCAAAGCCTTCGCGGCGTTTGCCTTCGGGCCGTGAAGGTCGAATACTTCAGCGTGTCCCAGGAGCTTGAGGCGGGCCTGCGCGGGGTAGTCGACGAAGATGAGGGCGACGCGGTCGTCGGTCGAAAGGTTTCCCATGCTGATGTACTGCTTGTTGCCGCGGAAGTTGGCGAAGGCGAGCGTGCTGTCGTCGAGCACCTTGATGAATCCGGGCGGGCCGCCGCGGTGCTGCACGTGGGGCCATCCGGTCGAGCCCACGCTGGCGATATAAAAGCTGTCACGCGCGGCGAGGAAGGCCTTTTCGTCCGGACCGAGACGGTCGCGCGACGCTTCCGCCTCGAAGCGCGCGTACTGCCGGCGGCTGCCATGCCGCTCTTGCAAGGCCTTGACCGCCGGAGTGAAGAGGAGGGATCCAAAGTTGTGCGCCATCGTGTGCCTCGCTGAGAGTAAGTGAGACGCGGGCCGGGCTGGTGCGGCCGCAATATATCGCGGCGAGGCACGGCGGGTAGAATGTCGGCGGAGGGTCGACATGGCCTACGTTGATGGTTACGTTCTGCCGGTACCGAAGAAGAAACTTGCTGCCTATCGCCGGATGGCGCAGACGGCGGCGAAGGTGTGGCGCAAGTGCGGCGCGCTCCAGTATCGCGAGTGCGTTGGCGACGACCTGAACCCGAAGATGGGCATGCCGTTCCCGCGAACCGTACGGATGAAGCGCGGCGAAACGGTGGTGTTCGCGTGGGTCGTGTTCAAATCACGCGCGCACCGCGATCGCGTGAATGCCAAGGTGATGAAGGATGCGCGCATCCTGAAGATGATGAAGCAGCCACCGCCGTTCGACTACAAGCGGATGGCCTACGGCGGGTTCAAGACGCTGGTGGAGGCGTAGGCCGTCAGCCAGCGAGCAAGACAGGGACGGCAGGGAGCGCAGGGAGCGCGAGCATGCGGCGCAGCGTGGCCTCGAGCAGGTCAAGGTTGGGCGGTTTGGTGAAGAATTCTTCCGCACCGAGCTGCTTGACCGTCTCACTCATGGCCGGATCCACGCTGCCGCTGAGCACCAAGACGGGGATGTGGCTGGTCTTCGACGAGCTCTTCAGTCTCTTCAGCACGTCGATCCCGCTGCCGGCGGGCATGTTGATATCGAGCAGGATGGCGGACGGGACGGTGCGCACCGCAAGCATGAAAGACTGCATCGCGTCGAAGGCCACGACCACCTCGAGGCCGAACCTGCGCAGCCGCGCCGCCAGCAGCTGGGAGAGCACGCGATCGTCGTCCGCGATCGTGATCGTGAGTTTCATACTGACTCCTTGTCCATCACCGTAGCGAGCAGGGGCCAAAGGGCCGAGATGTCATTCTCCAGAACGTCACAGGCTTCACCGGCGCCGGACAACTGCGCGTCTTGGCTCATGAGCTCGAGGCGCTGGGCGGTTGCTACCGCTGCCGGGGCATAGAAGTTCGACACTGACCCTTTCAGAGCGTGGGCGGCATAGCGGAGTGCCAGCGGATCATGGGATGCGATGGCAGCGCGCAGGGCGCTGAGCAGCTTCGGATACTCGCCGCGAAAGACATCGACCAGTTCGAGCAGCAGGGCGGCATCGTCCTCCACGCTGTGGCGCAGAGCGGCCTTATCGATGATGGCGAGGCGCGTGATGGCGGGAGCCGTGTTTACGGAACCCGTGTTTACGGAACCCGTGTTTGCGGAACCCGTGTTTGCGGAACCCATGAGCGCCGCCGGCAACAGAACGTCTTCGCCCCCAGCCACGATGTTGGTGTTGGGCAGCAGCCCTTCGATCGCGGCGTAAAGCTGTTTTGCTGCGAGCGGCTTGGACAAATAACGATCCATGCCGGCGGCAAGGCAGCGTTCCTGGTCGCCCTTCATGGCGTAGGCGGTGAGGGCGATGATGGGCAGATGCGCGCCCGTGGTTTTTTCCTGCAGGCGGACGGCAGCGGTCGCCTGCAGACCGTCCATCACGGGCATCTGGACATCCATGAGCACGATGTCGAAGGTCTGAGCCGCGAGCGTGGCAAGGGCTTCGCGGCCATTCTCGACGACAACGGCGGTGTGGCCGGCGCGTTGCAACATGCGCAGCGCGACCTTCTGGTTGACGTGATTGTCCTCGGCGAGCAGGATGCGGAGAGGATGTCCGTTCTCGCGCAGGGTGTGGCGGGTGATGAGCGCGGCGGACTCCTCATTCTGCTGCTTCGCGCCCAGGGCCGAAGTGATGGCGGTCAGCAGATCCTTCTGCGTGACCGGCTTGGTAAGGTACGCGGCGACGCCTAGTTCGCGGCAGCGCGTGGCATCGCCGCGGAGGCCGGCGGAGGAGAGCATCATGATGGTGCTGGCTTCGAAATCGGGCGCCTGCCGGATACGCTCGACGAAGGTGAAGCCATCCATCTCGGGCATCTGAGCGTCGACCAGGATCAAGGGAAAGGGCCGGTTGATATTACAGGCGTGGGCGAGGACGGCGAGAGCCCCCGGTCCGCTCTCGACCTCGGTGGGGAGCATGCGCCAGCGCGTGAGGACGTCGTGCAACACGCGACGGTTGGTGGCATTGTCGTCGACCACCAGCACGCGCATGTCGATCAAGTCCACGACGGTGCCGGAAAGCTGCGACTTGCGCGAAGTGACCACCCCGAAGTGGACTGTGAAATGGAAGGTGCTGCCTTTTCCGGCCGCGCTCTCCACCCAGATGCGTCCTCCCATCATCTCGACCAGGCGGGAGGAGATGGTGAGCCCAAGGCCGGTGCCGCCGTACTTGCGGGTCATCGAATTGTCGGCCTGAACGAAGGCGGCAAAGATCTTCTGCTGCTGTTCGGGACCGATACCGATGCCGGTATCGGAAACGCTGAAATGCAAAGTGATGTTCTGCGCGTGCTGAGAGTCGATGACGCACTGCAGCACCACCTCGCCGCGGTCGGTGAACTTGATGGCGTTGCCGACAAGATTCACGATGATCTGGCGCAGGCGCGTAGGGTCGCCGAGGAAGGCGGCCGGGACGTCGAGCGGGATATCGCAGATGAGTTCTAGGCCCTTCTGGTCGGCTCGCCAACCCAGGGTCTTCAGGGTGTCGTCGAGCGAATCGCGAAGGTCGAACTTGATGGCTTCAAAATCGAGCTTGCCGGCCTCGATCTTGGAGAAGTCGAGGACGTCGTTGATGATGCCGAGCAGGGAATCCGCCGAGCTTTTCACCAGGTTCAGGCATTCCAACTGGTCGGCGGTGAGATTCATGTCGAGCAGCAGCTCGGTCATGCCGAGGATGCCGTTCATGGGCGTGCGGATCTCATGGCTCATGTTCGCCAGGAACTCGCTCTTGGCGCGGCTGCCGGCCTCGGCAGCATCCTTGGCGTGCAGTAACTCCTGGGCAGCCTTGAGTCTTTCGGTGACGTCGGCGAGGAGAGCGAGCTCGGCGGGCCGGCCCATGAACTCGAGCGTGTGGCCGGTGACTTCGACGTCGATGATGGTCCCATCTTGCTTGCGATGTTGCCAGGAGGAAGTCGCGCGCAAACCATCGGGACGGTGCTTGAGATTCTCCAGCAGCCGGGGCATGTCGGCGGCGGGGCGGATATCGGCCAGGGTCATGTGTTCGAAGTCCGCTTGCGAATAGCCGTAGTGGGCGACGGCGGCATCGTTGACGGCGAGGAAACCTAGAGTCTCGCGATCAAAGACCCACATCGGACTGGGGCTGGATTCGAAAAGCAGGCGGTAGCGGCGCTCCGATTCAGAAAGCTCGAGTTGGGAACGTTTGCGCTCGCTGATGTCCATCATGACGCCGACCATCCGCACCGCCTTGCCCGAGGGATCGCGCAGCACTTCGCCGCGGTCGAGGATGTGGGCGTAGCTGCCGTCAGCACGGCGAAAGCGGTATTCATCTGACCAGTCGGAAGTAGCCGACTTGATCACAGTGGAGATATCGTGTTCTACGCGCTCGGCGTCTTCCGGGTGGATACGGCTGGTCCAAGACTTGATATCGGGTGCGATCTCGTCCGGAGCGTAGCCAAGCACCCGATAAAGGTTATCGTTCCACCAGACCTTGTTGGTGATGAGGTCCCAGTCCCAGAAAATGTCACTGGAAGCGGCGGCGATGAGCTGGAAGCGGTGCTCGCCATCCGACAGCGCCTCCGTGGAGTGCTTCAACGCCTCTTCTCCCTGTTGCCGCTCATGGACCATTCCCTCGAAGGAGCGCGACAAGTCGCCGATCTCGTCGTTTCGCGTCGTGAGGTTGGGAACCTCTTCGCCGCGGGCGAAGCTCGTCATTGCCGCTTGCAGCCGCTTCAAGCGATCACTGACGCTCCGGGCGATGGCCAGGCCTAAGACGGCAGAAAGGGTCGCGCAAATGAGGCTCACTGCGCCAAGGATCCAGATGAGGGACAGCGATGCGGCACGAAGCTCCTGGTAGACCGGGGAATGCTCGAGGATGACTGCGCCCTTGATCTCGTTGTCCTGCCCGCGAATGGGGACCACCACGAGGTCTATCGGTTCGGGATGAAATTCGGCATGCACCTCGATGAAATCTCGGGGCTTTCCGTCCCGAAGGGTCAGCCGCACCGCATCCCCGACATCTCCAGAGTGAAAGGTCTGGCCCAGTTCGTGCGCGTTCGAATCAGCGAGAATCCTGGAGTCGAGGTCGACCACCGTTATATCGCGGCTTTGAAACAGGTGGAACGCGGCGATGCGCTTCTGAAGCTCTACTGGGTCGTGCAGTATCGAGGTGGAGGACCCCTCCGGGTTCATGATCGAGCGAGCGATCCCAGCCGAGACGCGGTGCGCCTCCTGGGCGGCGGCGGTCGACGTAAGGTCCAGTTGGTACAGGATGGCAAAGATCCCCACAACCGCGATCAGAGCAGAACTAGCGAAGGAGCCGACAAGGAGCCGCTTGCGGATCGTCATGCTGCCTCCGGTAGATTTATTGGGGGCGCGAGTCTTGCGTGCATAAGAACGAGGCTGCACAGCAGAGAGATACCGGCATGCCTACACGGCACCAGCAGCGCCCGGAAGAGCCCGTCACGTCGTGGATGATGTGTACTATGCATGTTGGTTGTGAGTGCCGTCCTTGCTCCTGCTTTCCTAGTGAGGAGCGAAGACGCTATAGATGTTCTGTTCCAAGAGTTACACGCCGGACACGTGGTTCCGGCGTGAAAGGTGCAGAATGGGTCAGGCGCGTCCCGAATCGGGACGGCGCGCATGGTTCACGGCGACGGTGCAGTGATAGAGGGTCGTTGTTGGCTTAAGGAGAGAAACATGGCCGTGAAATACCAGCCGGAGGGTTACCACAGCGTGACGCCGTACCTGATCATCAAGGGCGCGGCGGCGGCGCTCGACTTCTACAAGCGCGCGTTCGGCGCCGAGGTGATCGTGCGCATGGACGACAAAGACAAGGTGGGACACGCGGAGATCAAGATCGGCGACTCGGTGGTGATGCTGGCGGACGAGTATCCCGAGATGGGCCATAAGAGCCCCGCAACGCTGGGGGATAGCCCGGTGCAACTGCTGGTGTACGTGCCCAATGTGGACGCGGCATTCGAGCAAGCGATCAAGGCGGGAGCGAAGGTGAAGCGTCCGGTGGCCGACCAGTTCTATGGCGACCGTATGGGCGGCCTGGTGGATCCGTTCGGCCATCTCTGGTACCTGGCAACGCACGTGGAAGACGTGTCGCCGGAAGAGATGAAGCGGCGCATGGCCAAGGCGACGGAAGCAAAGAAGTAGCCAGCCGCGTAAACCAACTTCGTAGACCACGCTCGCTCCGGCCTCAGCCCCGTGTTAGGTTCTTGCCGTGGCGAGCACGGCCAAAATCCCGTTCCGTGATCCGTCCGTAGCCGGCAAGAACCTGGAGCGGATCCGCGAGCGTCTGCCGGCGGCGGCCTATGACGCGCTGCCCAACCTGCTCGCCGATTCCATCGATCCAGATTCCGCTCTGAATCTGCTCGAACGCCTGTGCAGCACTGCCGAAGAGCCGGCGCTGCGGCTGTTCGCGCGCAATCAGGTATTACTGCACTACGCGGTCGAGCTCTTCGCCCACTCGCAGTTCCTGGGCGAGACCTTGATCCAGAACACCGACCTGCTGCACACGCTGGCCCGGGAGAAGAACCTGGACCGCTCGCATGGACGCGAAGACTATCGCGAGCACTTTGCGCGTTTTGCCTCGCGCTCGCTCGAGACCGACACATCGCCGCTGCTCGCCCGCTTCAAGAAGCGCGAGTACGTGCGCATCGTGCTGCGCGACGTGCTGGGCATCGCCACGCTGGCGGAGGTGACGGCGGAGATATCCGCGCTCTCCGACGTGCTGATCGAAGAGGCATTACGCTCCGCCGAGGCGGGCCTGCATAAGCGGCACGGGGCGCCGCAGCGGCTGGACGGCCAGGGACGCGCGGTCGCGGTGCCTTTCGCGGTGCTCTCACTGGGAAAACTCGGCGGGAATGAGCTGAACTACAGCTCAGACATCGACCTGCTCTATCTTTTTGGGGATGGTGAAGCTGGCGAAGCGCGAGAGATATCGAACCGCGAATACTTCATCCGACTGGCCCAGCAGGTAACGGAGATCCTGGGCAGGGTGACGGCGGAAGGCCAGGTCTTCCGCATCGATCTGCGGCTGCGGCCGCAAGGCAGGGAAGGCGAGCCGGCGGTGGCGCTCTCGCACGCGCAGCATTATTACGCGGAGCGCGCGCACAATTGGGAGCTGCAGGCGCTGATCAAGGTGCGCCATTCGGCGGGAGATTTGGCACTGGCGCGCGAGTTCATCCGTGGGGTGCAAGCGCACGTGTATACCGAGAACGTGAACTTCTCGGCCATTGAGACGGCACTGAACACGCGCGACAAGATATCGAACCAGCGCCGGCAGGCGGTGGCCAGCGGACGTGAGAGCGCGAGTGTGGATGTGAAGCTGGATCGCGGCGGCATCCGCGACATCGAGTTTCTGGTGCAGTGCTTGCAGCGCGTCTACGGCGGCAAGGAGCGCTGGCTGCGCTCCGGCGGCACGCTGTTCTCGCTGCAGAAGCTGCACGACAAGCAGCACCTCAGCGGCAAGGACTTCCACGAGCTTACGGTCGCGTACGAATTCCTGCGCAAGCTGGAGCATCGTTTGCAGCTGCGGCGGGGGCAGCAAGTACATCGGCTACCGGAATCGCAAGACGAGTTGCGGGTAGTGGCGCGGTCATTGAGTGGCGAAAAGACGAGTGGCGAAGAGACGACCGCCGAAGGCTTTCGCGAGGTGGTCGGACAGCGCATGGCGGCGGTGGCGGAGATCTACCAGCGCATCATCCACAGCCAGCAGCAGCAGAAAGACCGCGACCGCGAGGCGGATTTCCGCCTGGCCGCGACCATCGAATCGAGTGGCGATCAGTCTTACCAGCAACTGCTGGAGCGATTGGCGGCGGATTCTCCCGCTCTCTATGAGATTGCCGCCCGTCGCGAGCTGCCCAGCCACACACGCCGCAATCTGCATCGCTTCCTGAGCTCCGCCTTCACCGGGTCGGAACGGTATGCCGCCGTCTTGCACGAACCGCAAGCGGTGGAACGGGCGCTGCGCCTGTTCGGCGCAAGCGACTTTCTCACCGAGATATTGATCCGCCATCCGGAGGAGATCGCAACGCTGGCGGCGATCCGCAGTGACGAACGTCCGACGGAAGGACAGGGGAGCGATGAACCGGCGAGCGAGGGTTCGCTGTTCGCGGGGCAAGCCATGCCGCGCGCGATGCCGACCGACCCGGTATTTGACTATCTGGCGAACGCACGGCTCTCACACTCGGAGCGGCTGGCACTGTTGCGCCAGCATTATCGGCATCGCGTGTTCGCGGCCGCGTCGCGGGATGTGATGGAACTGCGCGTGGTCTACGAGTCGCTGGCGGAGATGACGCGAGCGGCGGATGAAGCGGTGCACACGGCGGTGGCTATCGCCGGCGCGCCTTCGGGATTCGCCGTGGTCGCGCTCGGAAGGCTGGGAACGGAAGAGTTCGACGTGGCCTCCGATGCCGACTTGCTCTTTCTGCATGACAACCGCACCGACAAGAAGGCGGCCGCACGCGCGGCCGAGCAAACCATGGAAGCGCTGGCTTCGTACACGCGCGAAGGGACGGTATTCGCGGTGGATCCGCGGCTGCGTCCACGCGGCGCGGAGGGCGAGCTGGTGGGCACTCCCAAGGCGCTGGCGCAATACTTTGCCGGCGAAGCGCACGCGTGGGAAGCGTTGACCTACACCAAGCTGCGCTTCGTGGCGGGCAACGAAGCGCTGGCGGAGCAGGCGATCGCCGCGGTGGAGCGGAGCTTGCAGCGCTTCTCCGCGGATCGGGCGTTGGCGGAGGAGGTACGCACGATGCGCGCCAAGCTGGAGAAATCTGACAACGCCGGCAACTTCAAGGTGGCGGCGGGCGGGTTCTACGACATCGACTTCATCGCCAGCTACCTGCTGGTGCGACACGGGCTGAGCGAAACGCGGGGGAATATCCGGGAGCGGCTTTACGGGCTGGCCGAGCGGCGCCTGCTCTCGGACGCAGATTGTGCCACGCTCGACGCTTCCGCCGAGCTGCTGCGCACGCTCGAGCACGTGGTGCGGCTGGTGCTGGGCCGGGCGCGGAAGTCGCTGCCGGTGGTGGAGCACGCACGCGAAGTGACGGAGCGCCTGACCGCGAGGATCTTAGGACGGCAGTTCGCGAACGGTCTGGAGCAAGAGCTGGCACATTCGGCGATGCAGGTGCGATCGGTGTACGAGCGCGTGGTGCGGTAAAGGGCAAGCATGACCCCTGCACAGATATAATCGAGGGTTTCGGAGACTCATTATGTCGGATTCATACAACGGTGTCCCGCTGCCGGCGGACGGCGCCGCCATCGGCTACAGCCAGGGACGCTTCCACGTCCCGGATAATCCCATCATCCCGTTCATCGAGGGTGACGGCACGGGGCGCGATATCTGGAAAGCCTCACGGCGTGTGTTCGATGCTGCGGTCGAGAGGGCCTACGGGGGCAAGCGGCGCGTGGCGTGGTACGAGGTGTTTGCGGGCGAGAAAGCATTCACCAAGTTCAAGACGTGGCTGCCGGACGAGACGGTGGACGCCATCCGCGAGCTGCGCGTCGCCATTAAAGGGCCGCTGACCACGCCGGTGGGCGGCGGCATCCGCTCGCTCAACGTCACGCTGCGGCAGACGCTCGACCTTTATAGCTGTATTCGCCCGGTGCGCTACTACCAGGGCGTGCCTTCGCCGGTGAAACATCCGGAGCGGATGAACATCGTCATCTTCCGCGAGAACACGGAAGACGTTTACGCCGGCATCGAGTGGAAGCAGGGAACGCCGGAGGCGAAGAAGATCATCGCCTTCATCAACGACGACATGCTGAAAGGTACGAAGAAACGCATCCGCGAGGATTCGGGGGTGGGCATCAAGCCGATCTCGGTCACGGGGACGAAGCGGCTGATGCGGATGGCGATCCAGTATGCGCTCGTGAACCACCGCAAGTCCGTCACCATCATGCATAAAGGGAATATCCAGAAGTTCACCGAGGGTGCGTTCCGCGAGTGGGCCTACGAGCTGGCGACCGAGGAGTTTCGCGATAAGGTCATCACCGAGCGCGAGAGCTGGATCGTCGATAACAAAGACCGCAACGCCGCGCTCACGGTGGAACAGAACGCGGCGTTGGTCGAGCCTGGCCTCGAATTCGCGCCCGAAGATTTCCGCAAGCAGATCCATGCGGAAGTGAAGACCGTGCTCGACGCCATCTATGCCACGCACGGCAAGGGCGCGTGGAAGCAGAAGCTGATGGTCAACGACCGCATCGCCGACTCCATCTTCCAGCAAGTGATCACCCGGCCGGAGGAGTATTCCGTGCTGGCGACGCCGAACCTGAATGGCGATTACATCTCGGACGCGTGCGCGGCACAGGTCGGCGGCCTCGGCATCGCGCCGGGAGCGAACGTGGGCGACCAGCATGCCGTCTTCGAGGCCACGCACGGCACGGCGCCGAAATATGCGGACAAAGACGTGATCAACCCGGGATCGGTCATCCTCTCGGGCGTGATGATGTTCGACTTCCTGGAGTGGAAGGAAGCGGCGCGGCTGATCGAGCACGCGATGGAGCGCGCCATCCAGCAGAAGATAGTGACCTACGATTTCGAACGCCTGATGGAAGGCGCGAAGAAGGTGAAGACCAGCGAGTTCGCCGACGCCATCATCCGTAACATGGAGACCATCGGGCCGCACGCAGCGGCGGAAGAGATCGTGCAACTGCATCCGGAGCGGGCTTAGCGGTTTATCTGCAGACTTTATTCACGTGATCAGGAGAGGACTCGTACATGCGAAAGAAAGTCACCATCGTGGGATCGGGCAACGTGGGCGCGACGGCCGCGCACTGGATCGCGTCGAAAGAACTGGCGGACGTGGTGCTGATCGACATCGTGGAAGGCGTGCCGCAAGGCAAGGCGCTCGACCTGCTCGAGGCCATGCCCATCGAGGAGCGCGACTCGCACATCGTCGGGACCAATGATTATGCGGACACCGCGAACTCCGACATCGTGGTCATCACCGCCGGCATCCCGCGCAAGCCGGGCATGAGCCGCGACGACCTGCTCAACACCAACTACAAGATCATGCAAGATGTGGTCGGGAAAGTGGTGGCGAACTCGCCCAACTGCATCCTCATCGTCGTCTCGAACCCGCTGGACGCGATGGCGCAGGCCGCCTACAAGATCAGCAAGTTCAACCGCGAACGCGTGATTGGCATGGCCGGCGTGCTCGACTCGGCGCGCTTCCGGACGTTCATTGCCGAGGAACTAAAAGTCTCGGTGGAGAACGTGACCGCGTTCGTGCTCGGCGGACACGGCGACACCATGGTGCCGCTGGCGCGGTACTCGACCGTGGCCGGCATCCCCGTGACCGAGTTGATAGAGAAAGCCACGCTCGACCGCCTGATCCAGCGCACGCGCGATGGCGGCGCTGAGATCGTGAAATATCTGAAGACCGGCTCGGCGTACTACGCGCCGTCGGCAGCCGTCACCGAGATGGTGGAGGCGATCCTCAAGGACAAGAAGAAGATCCTACCGTGCGCCGCGTACCTCGAGGGTGAGTACGGGATCAAAGGACTGTTCGTCGGCGTGCCGTGCAAGCTGGGGGCAGGGGGCCTGGAGCAGATCATCCAGATCAAGCTGACGGCGGAAGAGCAGGCCGCGCTACAGAAGAGTGCGGACTCGGTGAAGGAACTGGTCGGAGTGATCGGGCTGTAGTGTTGGGGGTGAGATCCTTCGG
>JALYLW010000105.1 GCA_030774055.1 Acidobacteriota bacterium | reverse complement strand
GCCCCGTCTCTACCGGGCGCGGAAGGGTGACTACGGTCGCTCAGCTCGCCCGGCGTCTGCCGGTCGAGCGGCGCGGCGCCACCTTCGCCGCGACTTTCTTTTGGTTTTGGCTCTGTTTCGTTCGACTGGCACGGTTGGAGACGCCCTGCGCGGACTTCTTCTGCTCAGTCTTTCTCTGCTCACGACGGGCATTTTGCGCTTCGCGCTCGCTGGCCGATCGCGAGCCGGTGCTCGCGGGCTGCGAGGTCGAACGCTGCTTGCGTCCCTGGCCTTTCACGCCCTGCGACACTTCTTCGAGCGTCTCGGCGGTGGTCTCTTCTTCGCTTTCGCTGGCGTTGACGGCGATGTCGCCGAGCGAGAGCATGCCGACGAGCTTGCCGTTCTTCGCCACCGGGAGGCGGCGGATCCGCGCCTCCGCCATTTTGCGGGCAGCGTCGTCGACGTCGGATTCGGGGTCGATGGTCTTCACGCCGGTGGACATCACGTCTTCAGCGGTGCAGTCGTTCGCGTCTTTGCCGTCGGCGACGCAGCGCAACACGATGTCGCGGTCGCTGACCACGCCAATGACGCGGTCATCGTCGACGATGGGGATCACCCCCACGTCCTCCTCTTTCATCATGGTGGCGATCTCGAGCAGCGTGGTGTCGGGCGTGGCGGTGCGTGGATCCGAAGTCATGATCTCGTGGACCTTCATATAGAACTCCTCCTCGAACTTGAATGTGGATCTCGGTGGGCCGATCGCGTCTCCAGTAGGAAATCACGACGCGCTACCGGAGTTGCCAAGGAGAAATCATTTGGCAGTAGAAAACTGTGCACTTCGGCGCAGTGACTGAGAGTGTTGCTTCGCGGCTGCGTGCGATAATCGGGCGCATCGCACGCAAAATGTTGAGTGGGCAGAGGTTGAGAGAGGCAATCCCCGAGGGAAGCCGGATGCAGTACGTTAGCGTGGAAGCTCCCGCCATCGCCGCGGAAGGGCCTGCGTCGCAGGCCGCCGCGTGGCGGAGGTTCGTCCGCCGCTTTCTTGGATTGCTGTTCGCGCTGCTTGCAGCCATCGGGTTGCTGAACTATCTCGTCAACCCGGAGGGCATCTACTCCGCCCATCTGCTGCCACCGGTGACGTGGAACACGCGCGCGGCCAAGGCGGAGCTGTTGGCCGCGGCTGCGCTTTCTTCGCAGACCAATCCGCAGACAAGACCAGAAGCGCTCATCCTCGGCTCGTCACGGCTGATGACGATCGCGCCGGCGGAGGTCGAGCGCGTCACCGGATTGCGTACCTTCAACGCGGCGGTGAACGCCGCCTACAGCGAAGACTTCTACGTGCTGCTGCGTTACGCGGTCGAGCGCGCGGGCGTGCGGCCGCAGCTGGTGCTCATCGGACTCGACGCCGAAGCTTTCCATGATCATGAACCGGAGAACGAATACCTCATGCAGCCCAACGCGCTCGGCGGATACCTGCAGAAGGGCGAGGCCCGGGGCGCGGCGTGGCGCCGCTTCACCAACCTGTTCACCGTCTACCAGACCAAGCTGAGTTTCCTGTCGCTCTACGACCGCATGGGGGGGAAGAAAGTGAACGCGGTGGAGTTCGCGGCCGACGGGTCGATCAAGGAAGATCCGTGGCTGCGGCAGCGCGCGGCAGGAAACTATGACTTGCAGGCGAAGATCGAAGGCACGGCCGCGGAGTACATCCCGCGCTACCAGAGTTACACCGGCGTCGCGCGCGACCGGCTCGATTACTTTGCCGCCACGCTGCGTTACGCGCGCGAGCAGGGCGCGCGCGTGATCGTGTTCGCTACGCCGGTGCATCCCGAACTGGAGCGGGCGTTGGCGCCCTTTGGCTATCCGCAGCGCAAGCGCGAAGCCTACGCCGCGGCGCAGCAGGTGGCGCAGCGCGAGAGTGCGGAGTTCGTGGACTTGAGCCGGCCTGAGAGTTTTGGCGGTGCGGCCGAGCATTTCTACGATGGCGTCCACGTGGACGCGTATAACGCCGAGCGGCTGGTCGTCTTTCTGGCAAAAGTCCCGCTCGCAAATCAGACAGGGCCGAGCACGCATGCTGTTCAATAGCTACATCTTCATCTTCGTCTTCCTGCCCATCGTGCTGCTGGGATGGTGGAAGCTGCGCAGCGTCTTTCATTCGAACGACGCGGCGCGGCTCGCCTTCCTCACGCTCGCGAGTTACGTGTTCTACGGCTGGTGGGACTGGCGCTTCCTGCCGCTGATGTGGGCGTCGACCACGGTGGACTGGATCGCCGGGCAGAAGATCGCGGCGAGCGAAGACGCCGCGTATCGCAAGCGCTGGCTGGCGGCGTCGATGACGTTCAACCTCGCCATCCTTGGCTTCTTCAAGTATTACGGATTCTTCGCGGCGAGCGTGAACGAGACGGCGGTGAAGCTGGGGATGAGCGGGTTCGCACCCATGCTGGTGATCGTGCTGCCCATCGGCATCTCGTTCTATACCTTCAATTCGATGTCGTACACCATCGACATCTATCGCCGCGTGGTGAAGCCGGCGAAGAGCCTGCTGCATTTTTCCACCTTCGTCGCGATGTTTCCGCACCTGGTTGCGGGTCCGATCGTGCGCTACTCCGACATCGAAGACCAGTTCAATGAGCTGAAGAAGAAGCTGCCGTGGGACGAGGCCGCCACCGGCATTTACTTTTTCGTCGTCGGCATGGCGAAGAAGCTGCTCATCGCAGACCAGCTTGCCGGTCCGGTGAATGCCTACTTCGCCGCGCCCAATGGGCAAGGCGCGCTCGCGGCGTGGCTGGGCGTGCTCGGCTACACCTTCCAGATCTACTTCGATTTTTCCGGCTACAGCGATATGGCCGTCGGACTCGCGCACCTGCTCGGCATCCAGTTCCCCATCAATTTCAATTCGCCGTACAAAGCGGTGAACATCTCCGACTTCTGGCGGCGCTGGCACATCTCGCTCTCGACCTGGCTGCGCGACTACCTGTTCATCCCGCTGGGCGGCTCGCGCAAAGGCATGGCGCGCACCGCGGTGAACCTGTTCATCACCATGTTCCTGGGCGGGTTGTGGCACGGCGCCAACTGGACGTTCGTGTGTTGGGGCCTGTACCACGGCGTGCTGCTCGCGGGCTACAACCTGCTGCGGGAGCGCGGCCTGGTTCCAAAGTCGGTGGCGCTCGGACGCGCCCTAACGTTCTTGCTGGTCGGGTTCGGCTGGGTGTTCTTCCGCTCCGCGACGCTGGCGCAGGCGATGGGCATCTTCCGCGAGATGTTCGGCGCGGCCGGCGTGGGCTCGCTGCACGCCAACGCCATGTATGTGGCGACGATCATGGTGGCGTGGGCCATCGCCAACTTCGCGCCGAATTCATGGGAGATCAAGTTCGAGCCCAAGCCGCGTTACGCGTATGCGCTGGCCATCGTGCTGGGGTGGACGATCTTGCTGCTGCAGAAGGAAAGCCCGTTCTTGTACTTCCAGTTTTGAGATGTTTTGACACTTGAGATGCTTCGTCACCGATACCCCGGCTGGAGAGGACGCCGGCCCTCGGTTCCTCAGCATGACCAATGCTAGAATCTAATGTGTAATCCTGCCTCGCTGCCCCCGTTCGTCTAGCAGGGCCGGCGGCGCGATCCGGCGGCGAATCGTCTCAGGAAGACATTTTTTTAGTAACCCCAGGAGAAGTCTTCAGTCATGGCCATCACCGCGACACTGCTGCGCCCCGGCGCGGTCATCATGCACAACAAGGATCTGCACCAGGTATTCAGCGTGGAGCACCGCACCCCGGGGAACAAGCGCGGGTTCATCCAGGCGAAGCTGCGCAACCTGCGCACCGGCGCGATGATGGACTACAAGTTCCGCGCCGAGGATTCCGTCGACAAAGTGGTGCTCGACGAGGTCCAGATGGAATACCTCTATAAAGATGGCGACGACTACTACTTCATGAACACCGAGAACTACGAGCAGCTGCACCTGACGCGCGATACGCTCGGTGACGCGGTGGAGTACCTCACGCCCAACCTGCAGATCAAGATCGAGTTCCACGACGAGAAGCCGGTGGGCGTGGAGCTGCCGCAGACGGTGGACCTGACCGTGATCGAGACCGAGCCGGGGATAAAGTCGGCAACCGCTTCGAGCGTGACCAAGCCGGCCAAGACCGAGACCGGGCTCATCGTGCAGGTGCCGCCGTTCATCGGCGAGGGCGAGAAGATCCGCGTGGACACCAGCGAAGGCACGTACCTTTCCCGCGCGTAAGCCGTTGGCAGAAGCCGCACAAGTCGAGACCAGGCGCTACGTGGTAAAAGGCCGCGTGCAGGGTGTGGGCTTCCGCTTCTATGTGGAGCGCGAGGCGCGCAGCCTGGGGATCGCCGGGTGGGTGCGCAACGCGCCCTCGGGCGCGGTAGAGGTGCTGGCCACCGGCACGCGCGAGCAACAGGTCGCGCTGCGCGGCAAACTCCACCAGGGACCGCGCGCGGCGCGGGTGGACGACGTCAGCGAAACCGAAGCGCAGCCGGTGCCGGAGCTGAACACGTTCCGCATCGAGGGTGCGTGGTAAACCAGGGGGCGAGGTAGACCTGATGCCAGAGACTTCAGCAACGAGTTCCGCAACCACTTCCATAAACCAGGCACGCATGGACTGCACCCATCTGAAGAAGCTCATCCGCGAGATCCCCGACTTCCCCAAGCCGGGCATCCTGTTCTACGACATCACCACGCTGCTCAAGGACGCGGCCGCGTTCAAGGAGTCGATCGGGCTGATGCTCGAGCCCTTCCGCGGCACGCAGATCGACATCGTGGTCGGCATGGAGAGCCGCGGCTTCATCTTCAGCGCACCCATGGCGATCGAGCTCGGCGCAGGCTTCGTGCCCGTGCGCAAGCTGGGCAAGCTGCCGGCAGAGACAGCGAGCGTCGAGTACGCGCTCGAGTACGGCGACGCGATCCTCGAGCTACACGAGGACGCGATCCCGGCCGGAACACGCGTCCTGATCCACGACGACCTGCTCGCGACCGGCGGAACCTCGGCCGCGAAGGTACAGCTCGTCGAGCAGCTCGGGGG
>JALYLW010000104.1 GCA_030774055.1 Acidobacteriota bacterium | reverse complement strand
CGGTCGTCCATGGCGGCGGTGCCGCGCTCACCCGCACGCTGGCGCGCTTGGGAAAGAAGAGCGAGTTCGTCGGCGGACTGCGCGTCACCGACGCGGAGACGCGCGACGTTGCCCTCATGGTGCTGGCCGGCGCGGTCAACAAACAACTCGTCGCCGAGCTTGCGCTTGCCGGCGCGCCTGCGATGGGCCTGTGCGGTGGCGACGCGATGATGTTCCGCGCGCGCAAGCGTCCCCCCAACGGACACGACCTCGGCTTCGTCGGCGATATCTGCGACGCGGACCCGCGCTGGCTCCACACGCTTTGGGATGGTGGTTGCATCCCGGTGCTCGCCAGCCTCGCCCTCGGCCTCGATGGCGAGTATTACAACGTGAATGCCGACCAGATGGCCGCCGCGTGCGCCGCCGCCTGCGCGGCCGACGTACTTGTCTTTCTCACCGACGTCGCCGGGGTGCAGAACGCCCACGGTGACGTGATGCCTTCGCTCTCGCTCGCGCAGGTTCCTGCGCTGGTGGACGCCGCCGTGATCGGCGGCGGCATGTTGCCGAAACTCGAAGCGTGCGGCCAGGCGCTGCGTCAGGGCGTGGAGCGGGTCGTCATCACGCCCGCCGTCGAAGCCGGTACGCTCGCGCAGATCTGCGCGAGCCAGCTCGATACCGGGACGCAGGTGACGGCATGAGCTCGCTCGCGGCGGTCCGCAAGAAGGAATCCGTGCTGCTGGTGCCGCTCTACGACCGCTATCCGCTCAAACTCGAGCGCGGCGCGGGCGTCTATGTCTATGACGACCGTGGCCGCAAGTATCTCGAC
The DNA here is from genome assembly GCA_030774055.1 of Acidobacteriota bacterium. Lineage (NCBI taxonomy): Bacteria > Pseudomonadati > Acidobacteriota > Acidobacteriota bacterium. The sequence continues at coordinate 13,893 of JALYLW010000104.1, read as the reverse complement.
TTCCTTAGCGGCATCGGAGTGAACGCGCTCGGTTACAGCCACGCCGCCGTACGCCGGACGATCGCGCAGATGTCCGCGCGCATGATCCACGTCTCCAACCTCTTCTATACCGACTACCAGGCCGCGCTCGCCGAGCGCCTGACGAAGCTCTCCGGACTCGACCGCGCCTTCTTCTGCAACAGCGGCACGGAAGCCTGGGAAGCCGCGCTCAAGTTCGCGCGGGCCTATGCGCAGTCTCACTCGAAGAATGGACACAAGCCGCGCTGGCGCGTGCTTGCCATGCAAGACGCATTTCACGGACGCACCTTCGGCTCGGTCGCTTGCACCTGGAACGAGAAATATCGCAAGCCGTTCGAGCCGCTGCTTCCCGGGGTCGAGTTCGTGAGGTTCAACGACGTTGCCGACCTGACGAAAAAACTCGACGCCAGCGTTTGCGCTGTCGGCCTCGAAGTGGTGCAGGGCGAGGGCGGCATCCGTCCCGCCAGCAAAGAATTCCTGCGCGCCGCGCGCGCGCTCACGAAGCAGCATGGCGCGCTGCTCATCTGCGACGAGATCCAGTCCGGCATCGGACGCACCGGCGAGATGTTCGCTTACCAGCACTACGGCATCCGCCCGGATATCGTCACCGTCGCCAAGCCGCTCGCGGCGGGGCTCCCGCTCGGCGCCGTGCTGGTGACCAACGAAGTCTCGCGCGCTCTGCATCCCGGAATGCACGGCACCACCTTCGGCGGCGGGCCGCTGGCCTGCGCCGTCGCGCTTACCGTGCTCGACGTCCTCGCTAGAGATGGCTTGGTTGCGCGCAATCGCAGGCTGGGCGTGTTCTTCCAGACGCAGCTCGAAGGTCTGAAGAAAAAGCACGCGAGCGTGAAAGAAGTCCGCGTGCTCGGCCTGATGGCCGGGCTCGAACTCGATTCCGCCGACCTCGCCAAGCTCGTCGTCAAGCAAATGCTCGAGCGCGGCATCATCATCAACCGCACCCACGAGACCGCGCTGCGTATGTTGCCGCCGTACATCGTGGGCAAGCAGCACATCAAGCGCGTCGTCGCCACCTTGGATTCGATCCTGAATGAAGCAGGGAAAATGGGCCATTCGCACAGAAACACGCAATCCGTACAGAAGAGGAGTACCACTCGTTGAAACCACAACCTATCCGCGCCACCGCCAGTGCCGCTCAGCTCCCATTCGAGCAGCCGGTGTGGTGTGAAGACTTGATCTCCATCGCCGACCTCGGGCCGAGCGGGGTTCGCACCGTGCTCGACCTTACCGCGCTGCTCAAGACGCGTCCCGTGGACTTCCGCGGCGCGCTTGCGGGCAAGCAGATCGCGCTGTTCTTCGAGAAGCCATCGCTGCGCACGCGCATGACCTTCGAAGCCGGCGTCCACTCGCTCGGCGGCACGTCGTACTTCTACGACCAGACGCATTCCCGCCTCGGCGCGCGCGAGAAGCTCTCCGACATCGCCCACAACCTCGAGCGTTGGATCGATGGCGTGGTGCTGCGCACCTTCGAGCACGCGACCATCACCGAACTGGCACAGCACGCGAAGATCCCCGTGGTCAACGCGCTCAGCGATCTCGAACATCCGTGCCAGGCGCTCGCCGATTACTTCACCTTGCAGGAGCGCTTTGCCGACCTGAAAGCGGTGAAGCTCGCTTACGTGGGCGACGGCAACAACGTGGCCCACTCGCTCATGCTCGCGGCCGCGTGTACCGGCGGCACGATCAGTGTGGCCACTCCCGCCGGCTACGAGCCGCTGCCAGAGATCGTGGACGCTGCGCGCGAGCTCGCCGCCTCCACCGGCGCGGTGATCCAGACCACGACCGATCCCGACGCCGCGCTCGATGCGGCCGACGCCGTTTACACCGACGTTTGGGCGAGCATGGGACAAGAGAGCCAGAGCGATCAGCGCGCGGCCATCTTCGCGCCCTATCAAGTCAACCGGAGATTGTTTTCGCGCGCCGCCAAACATGCGGTCTTCATGCACTGCCTGCCCGCACATCGCGGCAGCGAGGTCACCGACTCGGTGATCGACTCCTCGCGCTCGGTCGTCTTCGACCAGGCCGAGAATCGGCTGCACGCGCAGAAGGCCGTGCTGCTCATCCTGCTCGGCGGCGGCGTCACACGATTCTCTCCACGGAGGGATGGAAATGCGTGAAAAAGTTGTGCTCGCTTATTCCGGCGGGCTCGATACCTCGATCATCATTCCGTGGCTGAAAGAGAACTACAGCTACGACGTGATCGCGATGGTCGGGGATGTGGGACAAGGGGACGACATCGACGCTGTCGTCAAGAAGGCGTACGCCACCGGCGCCTCCAAGGTCGTGGTGGAGGACATGCGCGAGGAATTTCTCGCCGAATACGTTTTCCCCGCCATCATGGCGGGCGCGGTCTACGAGCATAAGTACCTGCTCGGCACGTCGCTGGCGCGTCCGGTGATCGCCAAGCATCAAGTGGAGGTCGCGCTGCGAGAGGGCGCCACCGCCGTGGCGCACGGATGCACCGGCAAAGGTAACGACCAGGTCCGCTTCGAACACGCATATCAAGCGCTCGCGCCGCACTTGAAGATCATCGCGCCGTGGCGCGAGTGGAAACTACAATCGCGCGAAGACTGCCTCGACTACGCCGCCGCTCATGGTGTGGAAGTCGCGCAGAGCCGCGAAAAGATCCACAGCCGCGACCGCAACCTGCTGCATATCTCACACGAAGGCGGCGAGCTGGAGGATCCGGCGAATGCGCCACTCGACACCACGTGGCAGCTCACACGCTCGCCGCAATCTGCGCCGGAAGAATCCGAAGCCGTCGAGATCGCCTTCGAGCAGGGTGTGCCCAGAGCTGTCAATGGGCAGAAGCTCGATGCCGTCACGCTGGTCGAACTGCTCAACGAGATCGGCGGACGCAACGCCATCGGCCGCGTGGACCTGGTCGAGAATCGCTTCGTCGGCATGAAATCGCGCGGCTGCTATGAGACGCCCGGCGGCACGCTGCTGCTCGCCGCGCATCGCGAGCTGGAAGCGCTCTGCCTCGATCGCGACCTCGCCCACTTCCAGCAGCACATCGGCTTGAAGTACGCCGAGCTCGTGTACTTCGGCCTGTGGTTCACGCCGCTGCGCGAAGCGCTCGATGCCTTTGTTGCCGCCACGCAGCACGAGGTCACCGGCTCGATCGGCCTCTCGCTTTACAAGGGCAACATCACCATCACTAGCCGCAAGTCGGAGAACTCGCTCTATCGCACCGACCTTTCGTCCTTCACCATGGGCGAGAGCTACGACCAGAAGGATGCGGCCGGGTTCATCCGCATCCTCGGCCTGCCCGCGCGTTCGCGCGCGCTGTCGAAAAACAAGAAGCATGAGGCCGTGACGAAATGAGCGGCCCGCAAGATAAGAAGATGTGGTCGGGCAGGTTCCGCCATCCACGCGACGCCGACTTCGAGCGCTGGCAGCGCTCGCTGCACTTCGACCGGCGTCTGCTGGCGGAAGATCTCGAGGCGAGCAGCGCGTACGCGGAAGCGCTCCTCTCCGCCGGCGTTGTCACGCGCGAGGAGCTCGCCGCCATCCGCGATGGCTTGGCGAAGATCGCGGACGCGGCCGCCGCCGATCCCGCCTTCTTCGATGACAATGAAGCGGAGGACATCCACGACTTCGTGGAGCGCCGCCTCGTGGAGCTGATTGGCGATACCGGATACAAGCTGCACAGCGGACGCAGCCGCAACGAACAGATCGCCACCGACCTGCGTCTCTACGTCCGCAAGAGCAGCGACACCATCGGCGACCTGCTGCTCGATCTGTGCTCCGCGTTTGCGGAGCAGGCGGAAAAAGCCGGCGACGCCGCCATGCCGGCCTACACCCACCTGCAGCCGGCCGAGCCGGTGCTGGTGGCGCATTGGCTGCTCGCGTACGCGCAGATGTTGCTGCGCGACCACGAGCGCCTGGCCGACTGCCGCAAGCGCACCAACGCTTGTCCGCTCGGCTCCGGCGCGATCGCCGGGGCGCCGCTCGCGCTCGACCGCAAGCAGATCGCCGCCGCACTGGACTTCGCCGCGCCCACCGCCAACTCCATGGACGCGACCAGCGACCGCGATTTCGCCATCGAGTTCGTCCAGCACCTCGCCCTGCTCTTCGTCCATCTCAGCCGCTGGGCGGAGGAGTCCATACTCTTCGCCACGCCGGCCTACGGCTTCATCCGCCTGCCGGAAGCGTTCTCCACCGGATCGAGTGCGATGCCGCAGAAGCAGAATCCCGATGCGCTCGAGCTCATCCGCGCCAAAGCGGCGCGCGTGATCGGCAACGCCACCGCACTGCTCGTGACCATGAAGGGCTTGCCGCTCGCCTACAACAAGGATCTGCAAGAGACACAGCAGCCCGTGTTCGACGCCGCTGATAACGCAGTGCTCGCGCTCAAGACCGCTGCCGGCTTCGTGCGCGCGGTGGGATTCGATCTCGACCGCATGCGCGCCGCCGCATCCGCCGACGGCATGAACGCGCTCGCCGCCGCGATGTATCTGGTCGGGAAGGGCGTGCCTTTCCGCGTGGCTCACGAGCGTGTAGGGCAGATGGTGCGCCGCTGTCTCGAAAAGGGCTGCTCGCTCGAAGAACTCTCCGCCGCGGAGCTGCGCGAGTTCGGCACGGAATTCGGTGCGGACTTCGCCCCCGCGCTGCGACTCGACGCCGTGATCGCCGCCCATGACGTTGTCGGCGGGACGCATCCGCAGCGCGTCGCTGAGCAGCTCGCCGCCGTGCGCCGCCAGATCTCCGGCGCCAGGAGGGAAGCGCATGCGTACGCGTAGAGCTGTTCTCCCCGACGCGGAAAGCATCCACGCGCTCATCGCGCAATACTCGCACGATGGCACGTTGTTGCCGCGCACCCTTAACGAGGTCTGCGAGAACGTGCGCGACTTCACCGTGGTCGTCGATCGCGGACGCATCGTCGGTTGCGGCGCGCTTCACCTCTACGGCGCGCACCTCACCGAGATCCGCTCCATCGCCGTCGCGCCCAACGTCACTGGAAAAGGCGCAGGCGCGATGCTGGTCCACGCCCTGCTGCGCGAGGCGCGTCATCATCGCGTGGACTGTGTCTGCCTGTTCACCCGAATTCCGGAATTCTTCGCGCGCTTCGGATTCCGCGTCGCCGCGCGCGAGGAGCTTCCTGACAAGATCTACAAGGATTGCCTGAACTGCCCGCGGCTGCACGCCTGCGACGAGATCGCGATGGTGCGCGGCGAGCTGCCCACGCGAGCGGTCCTTGGCGAGCTGCCCATCCTGTTGCCCACGATCCGTCCCACGGCATGAGCGTGAGTACCGTTGGAAACGGCGAACTGCACGTTCCTGGCGGCTTTCGGTTCGCATCGGCTAAGGCCGGACTGAAAGCCAGCCGCAATCCCGACCTCGCACTCGCCATCGCCGCCGACGGCGCGACCGCCGCCGCCATCTTCACGCGCAACCATGTGGTCGCCGCGCCGCTGATCGTGGGACGCAAACACCTGGCAAAGTCGCGCGGTCGTGTGCGCGCCGTGCTGGTCAACTCCGGCAACGCCAACTGTGCCACCGGTCCGGCGGGGATTCGGACATGCAACGAAACCTGTCGTGCGCTGGCGAAGGCGCTCCGGGTCGCGCCCCATGAAGTCTTTCCATCGTCCACCGGGATCATCGGCGTCCCGCTGCCGGGCGAGAAGATCATCGCGACTATTCCCGAGGTTGTCGCCGGCGCTGCCGCCGGCGTAGCCGCGCTGTGCGCGTTCGCGCACGCCATCATGACAACGGATACGCGGCCAAAGATCGCGTCCGCGCAGTTCCGCATAGAAGGGAAGACAGGCAAGACCGTCACCATCGCCGGCGTGGCCAAGGGCGCCGGCATGATCCACCCCAACATGGCGACGATGCTGGCTTACATCTTTACTGACGCCGTCGCTCCCGCGGCCAGTCTGCGCCGCGAGTTGCGCACGGCAGCGGACATCAGCTTCAACTGCATCTCGGTGGATGGCGACACCTCGACCAACGACACCGTGCTCCTGCTCGCCAGCGGGGCTTCGGGTGTGCGGCTTGCCACTGCTGCGACGCGCCGCGCGTTTGCGCAAGCACTGCTCCAAGTCTGCCAGTCGTTGGCCGAGCAGATCATCGCCGACGGCGAAGGCGTGCAGCACGTGGTCCGGCTACACATCGAACAGGCGCGCTCGAAAACAGAAGCACTCCAGGTCGCGCAGACCATCGCCACATCATCTCTGGTGAAGACCGCGTGGGCCGGCGCCGATCCCAACTGGGGACGCATCCTCGCCGCCGCCGGCCGCAGCGGTGTAGCGCTCGATCCCGCGCGCATCGAGATCCGCTTTGGAACCATTCGCGTGTGTGAAGAGGGAAGGGCCGCCCGCTTCGACGCGCAGGCGGCCCATCAATACCTCTCGCAACCGAGTTACGACGTCACGGTCCGCCTCGGTCGCGGCAAAGCGAGCGCGCTATTCCTCACCTGCGACCTCACCAGCGCGTACGTTCATATCAACGCCGATTACTCGACTTAGCGGCTTCTCTTCCACCTTGATCTCCGCCAGTCCCGCCGCGCGCAGCTTCGCGTTCAAGGCTGCGAGGTCGGCGGATTGCAACGTCTTCCACTTCGCGGTCAGCCCGGGGATGGCTGCGTGCAACTCGTTCACGTTCGCCACAGCCTGCGCCGTCGGCGCCGCGTCCACCTCTTGCAGCACGCCGAAGAGCTGGCCAAGGCGTCCGCTGACGAGCGAGAGCGTGAGCGGCTCGGTCGTCGGCACTGAGCGACGCACCGCCACGCCCTGGATCGCGTCGAGCTGGTGGGTGAAGTCGTCGATCGCTTTCGCGACGTCGGCGTTGGCACCGGCTTGCTGCTTGCGCTCCTCAAGCTCGGTGCGCAGCGCATCCATCGCTTCGAGTGGCGCCGCGAGCGCCTGCAAGTCCTGGTAGACCTGGTAGCTCATGCGGAATTGCAGCGCCAGGTCCGCCGCCGAAGTCCTCACGCGCGGGTCCATCTCGACCGTCAGCGGCCGCGCGTAGCTTTTTCCGCCGGCGGTCAGCACCACGGTGTACTGCCCGGGCATGGCCCACGGCGAGGTCGCGTCGGGTGCGGTGTTGTGCGGCACGGCGGCGATGGGATACTCCGGCTTGCCCGGCAGCGGGGTGTGGTGCATGTCCCACAGGAAACGATGTGTGCCCGCTTCCGTCGCGAGCACCTGCGGCGGACGCAACCAATACGGTGGGATGGCGAGCTTCGGATCGGGCGGCGGCACCGGGTCGGCGCTGGAATATTTACGCACCGTCTTGCCGGCCGCGTCTTTGATCTCGAGCGTCACGGGGCCGCTCGCGTTCGACCTCAAGGAATAGTCGATGATGGCGCCATCCGGCGGATTCTCGCCCGCAGGCGTATCCGGCGGCAAAGGTGTGTCCGTGTTCATGTCCCAGCGTACCCGGCGCGCCAGCTGCGGCTGGAACAGGAACGCCGGCTCAGTGAGGGTCTGGGCAGTGATCTGGCGCAGCGCAGTGATGTTGTCGATGATCCAGAAGCCGCGCCCGTGCGTGCCCACGGCAAGATCGTCACCCTTCACGATGACGTCGCGCGCCGAGCTTGCGGGCAGGTTGTTGCGCAGCGATTGCCAGTGGTCGCCATCGTCGAATGAGACGTAGACTCCGCGCTCGGTCGCCGCGAAGAGCAGCCCTTTGCGCTTGGGATCTTCGCGGACGGCATTCACATTCTCGCTCTGCCCGATCCCGGTGACGATCTCCTGCCAGTTGGTGCCGCCATCGTGTGTGCGGTAGATGTGCGGCCGCAGATCGTCGAGACGCAGCGTGTTGATGGCGGCATAGGCGGTCTGCGCGTCGAAGTGTCCGGCGTCGATGATGGAAACCTTCTGCCACGGCGTAAGCGGCTGCGGCGTGACGTCTTTCCACGTCTTTCCGCCGTCGCTGGTCAGGTGGACGAGCCCATCGTCGGTTCCCGTCCAGATACGGTTGACATCGAGTGGTGACGGCGCCACGGCGTAGATCACGCCGCGCTGCACGGCCTTCGCGGTGTCTTCATTCCTGTACTTACCGATACTTACCGGAAGGTCGTAGGTCTTGCGCGTGAGGTCGGGCGATATCTGCTGCCAGGTCTTGCCTGCGGTCGTCGTCTTCCACAAGACATTGGTCGCAAAGTAAAGCGCGCGCGGATCGACGGGCGAAAAGACGACCGGCTCGGTGCGCAGCATGCGAAAGTCGGTCGCGCGGAAGAATTTGGGCAGGATGTTCTGCGCTTGCGCCGTGCGCCGGTCGTAGCGCGAGAGCTTGCCGCCGTAGACGATGTCGGGATCGAGCGGGTCGGCAGCCACGTATCCATATTCTTCGGCCGCCACCGGATGCCACTCGCGCATCGTGATCTCGCCATCGTTGCCGCGGCTCGAGATGCACACCGAACCGCTCTCCTGCTGCCCGCTGCACAGCCGATAGGGAAACGCGTTGTCCGCGCTCACGTGGTAGACCTGCGCCGTGGGCTGGTTGTACCACTCGCTCCAACTCGCGCCGCCGTTCACGGTGATGACCGCGCCCTGGTCGGAGCCGAGCAGGATGATGTTCGGGTCGGTGGGATTGATCCAGACGTTCTGGTAGTCGTCGCCTCCGGGCGCGCCGCGCAGCGCGTTCCACGTCTTGCCGCCGTCGGTGGATTTCCAACTCACCGTGCTGGCCACATAGACCACGTCAGGATTCTTGGGATCGATGCGTGGTACGGAAAGATCGCCGCCGCCGATGCGGCCTGCGGGACGCGCGTCGTCGGTGATCACCGTCCAGGTCGCGCCGCCGTCATCCGTGCGATAGAGCTTTACCCCGCTCTTCGTCGCCACCGTCGCGATCAGCCGCGCCGGCTGGCTCGGCGCGATGGCCAGGTTCGCCTGCACCACGCCTTCGGGCAGGCCGCCGGCCAGCTGCGTCCATGTGCTGCCGCCGTCGCTGGAACGAAAGATGCCGCCGCCGGTACCGTTCCACGCGGCGTTCTCCCACGGACCTTCGCGCGCCTCCCACAGCGCCGCGTAGACGATCAGGGGATTCGATGGATCGATGACCACGTCGGCGCCACCGGTGTTCTCGTCTTTGTAGAGCACGCGCTCGAACGTCTGGCCGCCATTGGTGGAGCGAAAGATGCCGCGCTCTTCATTCGGGCCGTACGGATGTCCCGCCACCGCCACATACAAGCGCTGCGGATCATGCGGATCGACGGCGATCTGCGGGATCTGCTGCCCGTCGCGCAGACCGAGGTGACTCCACGTCTTGCCCGCGTCGGTGGATCTATAAACGCCGTCGCCGACGGAGAGGTCCGGCCGGTGCAGTCCTTCACCCGAGCCTACATAGATGATGTTGGGATCCGAGGGCGCGACCGCGATCGAGCCCACCGAAGCGGTTGGTTGCGCGTCGAAGATCGGCGTCCAGGTGTGCCCGAAGTCGGCCGTCTTAAAGACGCCGCCGTTCACCTGCGCGAGGTAGAACACGTTCGGTTGTTGCGGCACGCCGCAGACGGCGCGCGTACGCCCGCCGCGGAATGGTCCTACATTGCGCCAGCGCAGCCAGCCGAGGTCGGGACGGAGATCCTGCGCCGCCGACAGCGAAGTAAGGATGATAAGCAGAAGGGCAGACCACAGGCTCTTTCGCATGGCTCGATGACTCCTTCGGAAACGATGGAAACGAACGAGGATACCAGTTTCCGCTCGCCGTCCGCTGCACCGGCAGGGTTGCACCCGCGCCACACGGCGTATGATGGTTCGCCCGTTACGCCATCCGATATCGGACATCCGACTATCGGACATCGGTTCAGCTTTCGAGGTGTCATGCTCGAGACCGTCGATCTGAAGAGCGAGCTGCCCAAAGCTGCGTACTCCAAGCGCATAGGGGGATTGCAAGAAGAGCTTCGCCGCTTGCAGTACGCCGCGCAGGCAGCCGAGGTCCCCATCATCATCTGCCTCGAGGGTTGGGACACGGCAGGCAAGGGACAGACCATCAAGAAGCTCACCGAGCGTCTCGATCCGCGTCTCTATCGTGTTTTCTCCGGTTCTGCGCCCACCGAACTCGAGGCGCGCCATCACTTTCTGTGGCGCTACCAGCTCGACCTGCCCAACGACGGCGAGATGGCCGTCTTCGATCACTCCTGGTACGGCTGCGTCCTGGTCGAGCGCTGCGACTGCTTCACCAGGAAGCGCGTGTGGCGTGCGGCGTACCAGCAGATCAACGAGTTCGAACGCTGGCTCACCGACGATGGCCAGGTGTTGCTTAAGTTCTTTCTCCACATCTCGAAAAAGGAACAGAAGAAGCGCTTCAAGAAAGCGGCGAAAGATCCGCTGCTGCGCTGGAAGATCACCAAGGAATACAAGCGGCACCATCGTGAATACGGTCGCTGGGTCAAGGCGATCGAAGAGATGCTGGCGAACACAGACACCTCGAACGCGCCCTGGACGCTGATCCCCGCCAACGACCTGCGCTTCGCACGCGTCCGCTTCTTCGAGACCCTGGTCAAGCGCTTGCAGCACGAGTTGGCCAAGCGCAAGGCGCTACCCGCGCTCGTCTCCCGCACCGTCGCCGCGCACGATGCCACCAAGGCCGCACGCGCCGCCGAGTCCAAGCGGGATACCGAGCTGGCCCACAGCGAAGAGAAGAAGACGGTGTCCGCGAAGACGGTCGCCGGCAAGACTGGCGCGAAGCGGGCGGTTAAGGCTGCCGGCAAAAACGCCACCAAGGCCGGCCGGAAGGCAGCGGCTTCGGTCGGCGGCAAAGCGGAGGCAGCCCATGCTTGAGCGCATCAACATGAACCGCAAGCTGACCGCGAAGCAGTATGGCGACCAGATGGGCAAGCTGCAGGTGCGGTTGCGCGAACTCGACTTCGACGCCTTCCGCCGGAAGGTGCCGGTATTGTGCGTCTTCGAAGGCTGGGACGCGGCCGGGAAGGGCGGCGCCATCAAACGCGTCACCGAGATGCTCGACCCGCGCGGATTCACCGTGAACGCCTACGCCGCGCCCAAGGGCGATGAGAAGACGCACCATTACCTCTGGCGTTTCTGGCGCAACCTGCCGCGCACCGGACACTTCGCCATCTTCGATCGCAGTTATTACGGACGCGTCCTGGTAGAGCGCGTGGAGCGCTTCTGCCACGAGAGCGAATGGCGCCGTGCCTATCGCGAGATCAACGAATTCGAAGGCCAGCAGAATTCCTTCGGCACCGTGATCTGCAAATTCTGGCTGCAGATCACCAAGCAAGAGCAGCTGCGCCGCTTCAAGAGCCGCGAGATCGATCCTTACCGTTCTTACAAACTTACCGAAGAAGACTGGCGCAACCGCGCCAAGTGGAATGAATACACCCAGGCGGTGGAAGACATGCTGCTGCACACCTCCACGCCCTATGCGCCGTGGACAGTGGTGGAGGCCAACGACAAATGGTTCGCGCGCGTGAAGGTGCTGCAGACCGTGGTCAGCGCCATGGAGAAGCGGCTCGACTGATGCGCCCAAGACGCGCGCCCAGAAACCGGATATCATTCCGCTCGACTTGACCCGCGAAGCTCCCAATCCACTTGCAGGCGATTTCTGGGGCGGCTTTGCCGCCATGCTCGTCGCCTTACCCTCGGCCATCGCCTTCGGCGTGACCATCTATTCGCCGCTCGGCGGCAGTTACGCCGCGCAGGGAGCCCTCGCCGGCATCGTCGGCACCGCCGCGCTGGGCGTGGTCGCTTCGACTTTTGGCGGGACCAAGCGCCTGATCACCGCACCCTGCGCGCCCGCTGCCGCCGTGCTCTCCGCGCTCACCATCGAACTGGTCGCCAAAGGGATACAGCCGCAGCAGATCATCCTCATGCTCGCCGGCGTAGCGCTGCTGTGCGGCATCTTCCAGATAATCTTCGGACTCATCCACTTCGGCACGCTCATCAAGTACATGCCGTATCCCGTGGTCAGCGGATACCTCAGCGGCGTGGGCCTCATCATCATCGTGAGCCAGGTGCCAAAGTTCCTCGGCGTGCCCGGCGGTACTTCGTTCTGGCATGCGCTCGCCGGCTTAGGACTCTGGCGGTGGCAAAGCGTGCTCGTCGGCGCCGTCACCATCATCGTGATGGTGCTCGCGCCCAAGCTCACCAAGGCGGTCCCTGCGGCCATCCTCGCGCTGGCTGCCGGCGTGGCGACGTACTTTGCGCTCGCGCTCACCGGCCGCGCAATGCTCACGCTTGCCGGCAATCGGTTCGTGGTGGGACCACTGGGCACCTCGACGGCCGGCTTCTTCGATTCCATCGCGCTGCGCTGGCGTGCCGTCGGCGGCATGAGCGCGGAGCAGTTCGTCATCCTCGTGGTCCCCGCACTCACGCTGGCAGTGCTGCTTTCCATCGACACGCTCAAGACCTGCTTGGTGCTCGACACCATCACGCGCAGCCGCCACGATTCCAACCGCGAGCTCATCGGACAAGGCCTCGGCAACCTCGCCTCCACCGCCGTCGGCGGCATCCCCGGCGCCGGGACCATGGGGGCAACGCTGGTCAACATCTCGAGTGGCGCGCAGACCCGCCGCTCCGGACTGATCGAAGGTGTGCTCGCCATCGTCACCTTGGTGCTGCTTGGACCGGCGATCGCCTGGGTGCCGATCGCCGCGCTGGCCGGCATCCTCATCGTGGTGGGCGTGCGCATGTTCGACCGCAAGAGCCTGCTGCTACTGCGTTCGCGTTCCACCATCCTCGACTTCGCCGTGATCGTGGCCGTAGTCATCGTTGCCGAGACGGTGGGATTGATCCCCGCTTCGGCCGTGGGGCTGGGCCTGGCCATCATGCTTTTCCTGCGCGAGCAGATCGGCGGCGCGGTCGTGCGCCGCAAACTTTATGGCAACGAGATGTTCTCGAAGCAAGTGCGCCTGCCCGGCGAGATGGCGATGCTCGAGCAGCGCGGCGGTCGCACCGTGATCTACGAGTTGCAGGGCAGCCTCTTTTTCGGCACCACCGACCAGCTCTACAGCGCGCTCGAGCCGGAGCTGAAGAACACGGAGCGTGCGTATTTCATCCTCGACATGCGCCGCGTGCAGTCTGTCGACGTCACCGCTGCGCACATGCTCGAGAACATCGAGCACCTCCTGCGCGAGCGTGGTGGCTTCCTCATCTTCAGCCATCTGCCGCTCAACGTCCCCACCGGACAACATCTGGAAAACTACTTTGACCAGGTCGGGCTCGTTCGCGGGGAGCGCCGCGTGCGTACCTTTGGCCACCGTGACGAGGCGCTCGAGTGGGTGGAAGACCACATCCTCGGCGGCGCATTGCTCGAACGCGCCGACGAGCAGCCGCTCGAGCTTCGCGAGATCGAGCTTTTCAAAGCGCGAACGGACGAGACCATCGCTGCGCTCGCCGATTGTATGGCGATGAAGTCCTACAAGGCCGGGCAGGCCATCTTCGCGCGCGGCGATACCGGCGACTCGCTCTTCCTCATCCGCCGTGGGACGGTGCGCATCATGCTGCCGCTGAGCGGCCGCACTCCGTATCACCTGGCCACGTTCAGCAGCGGGGATTTCTTCGGCGAGATGGCATTCCTCGATAGCAACCCACGCTCGGCCGACGCCGTCGCTGTGGGCGACACCGACGTGTTCGCGCTCTCCCGCGCGCGCTTCGATGAGCTCGCGCAGCAGCACAGAATACTTGCCATGAACCTGCTGGAAAGCCTGGCGCGCGCCCTCGCCACCCGCATGCGCCATACCGACCGCGAGATCAGCGCGCTGCAGGATTCGTGAGCCCGCGCAGTCGAGTGCCCGCGCAGATGCTGTGTTAATTTAGGAGTATTCGCGCCGGGATGGCGGAACTGGCAGACGCAGCGGACTCAAAATCATCCGCATAAACTTTTCTGTCGCTGTAAGTCGCCTTTTTTCAGCGCGATAACCAAACAGTTGACGCCTCTGGTATACTT
>JALYLW010000103.1 GCA_030774055.1 Acidobacteriota bacterium | reverse complement strand
GTGGTGGACGCCGCAACATCCAGAGCGCGGGCCGTCCGCAGATCAACGAGTTATTGAAAGAAGGCCAGGAGATCCTGGTGCAGATCGCCAAGGAGCCGATGGGCAAGAAAGGCGCGCGCATCACCAGCCACATCGCGCTGCCCGGACGCTTCCTGGTGTACATGCCGACGGTGGCGCACATCGGCGTCTCACGCAAGATCGGTTCGGATGAGGAGCGCCAGCGGCTGAAGCGCATCCTGTTGAGCGAGCGCGACGAGAGCAAGGCGCACGGCGGATTCATCGTGCGCACGGCGGCGGCGGGCGCGAGTGAAGACGATCTGCGCGCCGACATCCGCTTCCTCGTCAACCTGTGGAACGAGATCAAGCAGCGCGCGGAATCGGGCAAGGCGCCGGCGCTGATCTATCACGACCTCAACCTGGTGGAGCGCGTGCTGCGCGACCAGGTCACGCAAAACTTCTCGCACCTCTGGGTGGACAACGAGGCGGAGTACGAGCGCGTGCTGCGCTTCATCGGGCGCTTCCAGCCCTCGCTGGTCAAGCGCGTGAAGCTCTACACCAAAGACACGCCGCTGTTCGAGGCGTTCAACATCCAGGAAGAGATCAACAAGGCGCTGAAGTCGAAGGTGTGGCTGAAGTCCGGTGGCTACATCGTGATCAACCAGACGGAAGCGCTGGTCGCCATCGACGTGAACACCGGCAAGTACGTGGGCAAGACGGGGCGGCTCGAAGACACCATCGTGAAGACGAACGTGGATGCGATCAAAGAGATCGTGCGGCAGATACGGCTGCGCGACCTGGGCGGCATCATCGTGATCGACTTCATCGATATGGATGAGCGGCGCAACCGGCAGAAAGTGATGCAGGCGCTGGAAGAGGCGCTGCGGTCGGACCGCGCGCCCTCAAAAGTCCTGCAGTTCAACGATTTCGGATTGGTGGCGATCACGCGCAAGCGAGTGAAGCAATCGCTCGAGCGCACGCTGGGCCAGCCCTGCGTCTATTGCACCGGCACGGGACTGATCAAGTCGGTGACGACGGTCTGCAACGAGATCTACGTCGAGATGCGCAAGATGGCGAAGACGATGGACAAGTCGGATATCATGCTGCGCGTGAATCCCGAGGTCGGCAAGGCGCTGAAAGCCACTGGCGCGCGCTGGCTGCAGGAGATGGAAGAGCTCACCAAACGCACGGTGATCGTGCGTACCGATCCGACGCTGCACCAGGAACAGTTCGATATCCAGTAACCAGTGGTCAAGATAACCGTAGTCACGGAACGGTAGTCACGGAACGGTAGTCACGTAACAGTAGTCACGGAACCCAGCAGCGCCGCCATGGCGCAGACCTTTTCCACTCCGTGGAAGTACCTCTCGGCGGCCGCAACCGTTGCGGTCGCCGTCCTTTTGCTCATCGCGGTGCGGGCGCACATTGATGTCAACCTCACCACCGCCGCGCTCCTGCTGGTGGTGGCGGTACTGCTGCCGGCGCTGTACTGGGGCAGCGGGCCGGCGCTCGCGGCTGCCCTGCTCGCACTGCTCTCGTTCAACTACTTCTTCATCCCGCCGATCCACAGTTGGGCGATCCGCGATCCGGAAAACCTGGTCGCGTTCGCCGTGTTCACCATCACCGCCGTCACCGTGGGGCAGCTTTCTTCCCGCGCGCGGCGCAAAGCCGAAGAAGCCGAGGCGCGGCGGCTCGAGATCGAGCGCCTGTATGAGGAACTGCGCAAGGCTTTCGAGCAGGCGAGCGAGGCGGAGACGCTGCGCCGCAGCGAGAAACTGAAGACCGCGCTGCTCGACGCGGTGACGCATGACTTGCGCACGCCGCTGACCTCCATCAAAGCGGCGGCGACCACGCTGATGGGCAGCCTGAAGGCGGGCGGCATCGACGAAGAAGGCGGGCGCGAGTTGCTTTCGGTGATCGACGAGGAGAGTGACCGGCTGAACCGCTTTGTGGAAGAGATGATGGAGCTGGCGCAGATCGAGGGTGGACACCTGTTGCTGCGGCGCGCGCCGACGGCGGCGGCGGAGATCGTGAACGCCGCGCTCGACCGCGCGGCCAGCGTGCTGGCGACACATCCGGTCGAGGTCGCGATCGCGGACCGGCTGCCGCTACTGCAAGTAGACGCGGCGTCGATCGCGGGAGTGATGTTCGAGCTGCTCGAGAACGCGGCGCGCTACTCGCCGCCGGGGGCGCCGATAGTTGTTTCCGCGAATCAGTCCACCGCGGATCGCGTCGAGCTTGCCGTGGCGGATGAAGGCGCAGGCATCGCGCCGGAATATCGCGAGCGCGTGTTCGAGAAGTTCTTTCGCGCGCCACGTCCCTCCGGCGACAAGCTGGGGTTCGGTGTAGGCTTGGCGATCGCCCGCGGCATCGTGGAAGCGCATGGCGGCAAGATCCGCGCGGAAGCCGGCGTTGGTTTCGGGACCAACGGCCGCGGCACCGTCCTGCGTTTCACCGTACCGTGCGAACGAACCCCGGGCGAGCGGAGCGAAGCATGACGACGGAACGCAAAGCGCGCATCTTAGTCGTCGACGACGAGCCGCAGATCCTGCGCGTGTTGCGCCGCGGACTCGAAGGCCAGGGTTTTGAGGTCGCGACCGCGCCTGACGGCGAGAGCGGGCTCGACGTGTTCAAGGCGTCCGCCTTCAACCTGATCGTGACCGACCTGCGCATGCCCGGCTTGGGCGGCGCCGAGCTTTGCGGACGCGTGCGACAAACCTCCACCGTCCCCATCATCGTGCTTTCGGTGAAGGGTGACGAGACGACCAAGGTGGCGGCGCTGGACGCGGGCGCGGATGACTACGTCACCAAGCCCTTCGGCATCGAGGAACTGCTGGCACGCATCCGGGCGCTGTTGCGGCGCGCGGTGGCGGCGCCCGCAACGCTGCAGGCGCCGCTCGAGGTGGGCGACTTCAAAGTGGAGCCCGACCAGCGGCGCGTCACCGTCCGCGAGCGCGAGTTGCACCTCACGCCCAAGGAATACGACCTGCTGACCTTCCTGATCTCGAACCACGGCCGCGTGCTCACGCAGCGCGCCATCCTTACGGCGGTGTGGGGAGCGAACAGCAGTGAGCAGTCCGAATACCTGCGGGTGTTCGTAGGGCAATTGCGGAAGAAGATCGAGAAAGACCCACGCCATCCGAAGCACCTGCTCACCGAGCCATGGATCGGCTACCGCTTCGACCCGGCCTGAGCTTACACACTCTTTACGGACTCTTTGGGCGCGGCTTACGCGCCCACCGCCTCGCGCTCATAGCATGACGCTGTGGCCGCAGAGCTGATCGGCGCAGTGACGCTGCTGTTGTTGGTGCCCGCGGTGTGGCTGGCGCGGCGGCTCAAGGACCGCTGGCTCGGCGGTAAGGCAGCGGCCATGCGGCGCGAGCGTTACGTGCTGGCACTGCTCCTGCCCGAACTTCCCCGGCGAACGGGCGCGGCCACTCTGGCGCGTCCGTTTTCGCATGCACGGCGTCAGTCTTTGCGGCAAACGGCCTCGTCGAGCGCCTCTCTGCGCGCAGCTCATCGCCAGGCGGAAAAGAGGAACCAATGAGCGATGCGATGACGCGCACGCCGCCGGTGCCGCGTGACGCTACCTCACGTATCCCAACCCGTCCCGCCGTCCCGGTATTCGTAGCGACGACGGTCATGCTGTCGTTCATCTCGTTCTGGCGCGCGGCGGCCATCGTGCTCTCCGATCTGGGATCGTCGGCTTACTACGTCGGCGGCGACACGGAAAAGGTGATTGGGAAGTCCGCGCCCTGGTTCGTCTTGGCGGTCATGCTGTTCAGCTATGCGGTGCGCTCGGTCTACATCGAGTCGAGCACCATGTTCGTGCGCGGCGGCGTGTATCGCGTGGTGAAAGAAGCGATGGGCGGCACGCTGGCCAAGCTGTCTGTTTCGGCGCTGCTGTTCGATTACGTGCTCACCGGACCGATCAGCGCGGTCTCCGCCGGGCTCTACATGGCGGGCCTGGTGGAAGACGTGAGCGTGCACCTGGGTCGTCCCATCCACGTGCCGGCGAACGCGTTCGCCGCCGGCTTCGCCGTCCTGGTGACGCTGTACTTCTGGCGGAAGAACACCCAGGGCATGCATGAATCGAGCACGAAGGCGCTGTGGATCATGGGCATCACCACGGTGATGGTGGTGATCCTGATCGGGTGGTGCCTGGTGACGCTCGCGCATACCGGCGTACATCTGCCGCCGTCCCCGCGGCCGGCGAACATGAAGCTCGACCACGGATTCTTCGGTTGGCTCGACGGTACATGGCTCAGCCGCCTCACGCTCGTGATCGTGCTCGCCGGCTTCGGACACTCGGTGCTGGCGATGAGCGGCGAGGAAACCCTGGCGCAGGTGAATCGCGAGATCGAAAGCCCGAAACTGAAGAATCTGGAGCGCGCCGGGCTGGTCATTTTTCTTTACAGCTTGCTGTTCACTTCGCTGGTGTCTTTCTTCGCGGTGATGATCATTCCAGACGAGGTGCGTCCGCAATATTTCGGCAACCTGATCAGCGGGCTGGCGATGTACATGGTGGGGCCGTACACGCTGAAGCTCCTGTTCCAGGGGTTCGTGGTCATCGTGGGCGTGTTGATCCTGGCGGGCGCGGTGAATACGGCGATCGTAGGCTCGAATGGGGTACTCAATCGAGTCAGCGAAGACGGCGTGATGCCGGCGTGGTTCCGGAAGCCGCACCGTCGCTATGGGACGAGCTACCGGCTGATCAACCTGATCGTGGTGCTGCAGGTGCTGACCATCGTGCTCAGCGGCGGCAACGTGTTCATCCTCGCCGGGCTGTACGCCTTCGGCGTGATCTGGAGCTTCGCGTTCAAGGCGCTGGCGGTGCTGGTGTTGCGCTACAAGAACCGCGAGGCGCGCGCTTTCAAGGTCCCCGGGAATCTTTCCATCGCCGGCAAAGAGGTCCCACTCGGGCTGGCGCTGATCACGCTGGTGCTGTTCCTCACCGCGCTGGTGAATCTGTTCACCAAGCCGGACGCGACGATGGCCGGCATCGGCTTCAGCGCGGTGTTCTTCGGCGTGTTCTGGGCGTCGGAACACTGGACGGCGAAGCAGCGCCAGGGCGGCGACTCCGAGCACCTGGAGCAATTCCGGGTGTACAGCAATCCGCAGCTCTCGGGCGAGGTGCTGCAGGTGCGGCCGGGGAACATCCTGGTCGGCATCCGCGACCCGCGGAACCTCGAGTACCTGCGGCGGGTGATCGACGAGACCGACACCACGCGGCAAGACGTCGTGGTGATGACGGCGCGGCTCTACCACCGCGAGCACTCCTTCGGCGGCGGTACCAGCTATGAGACGCGCGAGATCTTCGATCACTACGAGCAGCAGCTTTTCACCGCCGTGGTCACGGTGGCGGAGAAAGCGGGCAAGCCGGTGTCGTTGCTGGTGGCGGCGGGCTCGAACGTGTTCGACACCATCATGCTGACGGCGCAGACGCTGCAGTCGGCGAAGGTGGTCTGCGGATATTCCAACAAGCTCTCGCCCGACGAGCAAGGCAAGCTGACCGGGGACGCTTGGGAGCGGTTGCCGGAGCCCAAGCCTCGTCTGACGCTCGAACTCGTCGCGCCCGATGGGCGGGTGCGCGAATACAACCTGGGTCCGCATGAGCCGCGGCTGCGTCCGCAGGACGTGGAGCTGCTGCACGGCCTGTGGCTCGAGGTGACCAAGGAGCCGCAGTACGCGAGCGTGCACCACTACCACATCGTGGCGCTGGCGCTCCATAAGCTGCAGGCGGAGCTCGACGGACCAAAGCGGCAGTCGGTGTTGGCGGCGCTGGAAGAGACGGCGGAGAAGCCCGTCGAGGCGAGCGCGCTGGTGGGAGAGACCCCGGAGGGGCGATGAAGGCCCGCATGTTCATTGCGGTTAGCGCTGTTCGCGGCTTTCTGCGCCGCCGGCGCCGGAACACAGTCCGCGCCGCCGGCCGCGCCACCGGCCGAAGAGTTGACTAAGCGCGAGCAGACGCTGCTCGAGCGCGTGGAAGAGCTGGAAAAGCGGCTGGCAGCGGTCCGAGTACAACCACCGCGCGGGCGAACGTGCCTTACTTCGCCGTCCCCGGAGGCGTGACGCCGGCGGGCGGCAATACCGGCCCGCCGGGCTCGCTGGTACCGGGATTCACGCCCGATCTGCGCCCGGAAGAACGCCGTCTCACCGTCGCATTCCTGCTCAAACTGCAGCGCCGCCGCTGGGGCGAGCGCAGCGGGTGAAAAGGTGACGTACACCTAACCGGCGACGTGCTGTCTTAGTAACTCCTCCGACAATTTTCTGCATCATGTGCATTAACACCACAGTATCTTGTGGTTGTCGCCAACATGGACCCCAAGATAGGCCATTTTCGCACCAAGGTACATCGGCCAAATTCCCGAAAAACCCGAAGAAACCGGAAGAAAACCAACAACTGTGCTTGACACTCAGGGGAGTAACGCTGGTATAACTCGCGCACTGCAGTCTTCCCCCCGAGAAAGCAGAGGATTTCCTCCTCACGGCCCGGTCAGATCGTGTCCGCCAGTGGGCGGGCGCGAAACACTGTGGAAGGGGCTAGGCATTTATGGCAGATTCGCGTGAAGTGATGAACATCCGGCAAGCGTCGCAGTATTTAGGCGTGAGTCCGGACACGCTTTACAAGTACGTATACGAGGAAAAAATCCCTGCCTTCAAGCTCGGCAACCGCTGGAAGTTCAAGAAGACGATCTTGGATTCCTGGATGGAACGCAAGAGCATGGTCGGGGAAGGTCGCGGGAAGAAGAGGCCCAAAGCCGCGCGCGTGGCGGCGGGGCACTGAGGAACTGATATGGGTTTATTCGGCGGCGCAAAAACGATCGTCGGCCTGGACATCGGCTCCAGTTCGATCAAAGCGGTCGAACTGCGGAAGACGAAGGGTGAGATCCAGGTAGCGCATGTTGGGCTGGAGCCTTTGGCTTCCGACATCGTGGTGGATTCCATGATCGTGGACTCGGGTTCGGTCTCGAGCGCGATCGGCAAGATCTTCGCCACGGCGGGGATCAAGACAAAATCGGTGGCGACCTCGGTGAGTGGCCACTCGGTGATCGTGAAGAAGATCTCGGTATCGCCGCAGAGCGACGAAGAGCTGGCAGCCTCGATCCAGACGGAGGCCGCGCAGCACATCCCATTCGACATCGCGGACGTGAACATCGACTACCAGGTGCTGAATCCGGACGAAGGCGGTCCGCAGATGGACGTGCTGCTGGTGGCGGTGAAGCGCGACAAGATCCTGAACTACACCAACGTGCTCTCGCTGGCAGGCAAGGCGGCTTCGGTGGTGGACATCGACGCGTTCGCGCTGCAGAACTGCTACGAGTACAACTACGAACCCGCGCCGGGCTCCACCGTGGCATTGCTCAACCTGGGCGCCAGCGTCATGAACATCAACATCGTGAAGGGCACCACGCCGCTGTTCACTCGCGACGTGTCGGTGGGCGGCAACCAGTACACCGACTCGCTGCAGAAGGAACTCGACCTCAGCTTCGACGACGCGGAAGCGCTCAAGCTGGGCAAGAAAGTCGGCACGGTGAGCGAAGACGCGAAGATGCCGATCCTGCAGCAGGTGACTGAGATCATCGTGCTCGAGATCCAGAAGACGTTCGACTTCTTCCGCGCGACCGCGGCCGGCGAGCACATCGAACGCATCTACCTGGCCGGCGGTTCCTCGCGCGTGCCCGGGCTGCTCGAAGGGCTGCGGCAGGAATTCTCGCTGCCGGTCGAGCTGCTGAACCCGTTCCAGAAGATCGGCTACCCGGCGAACGCCGCGGAAGCCGAACTGATCGACCAGAATGCCGGACAGCTTGCGGTAGCAGTGGGCCTCGCTTTGAGGAGCTTCCCGTTATGATCCAGATCAATCTACTTGGACTGCCGAAACCGAAGAAGGGCAAGCGCGCGGCGGCAGCGTCCGTTGCCGGCGAAGGTCCGAATCCGATGGTGCTGATCATCGTGGTGCTGATCCTCGCGATCGGCGCGCTCGCCGGCTGGTGGTGGAAGGTCGGCAACGACAGAAAGCGCATCGACAAAGAGATGGTAGCGGCGCAGAAGGAAGCGCAGGAGCTGGCGCTGGCCAAGTCGAAATACGACGAACTCGAAGCGCAGAGCAAGATCTTCGATCAGCGGGTGAAAGTGATCGACGACCTGCACGCGAAGGCTGCCGGTCCCAGCGACCTGCTGCAGATGATCGGCAGCACCATCCACAGCACCGACGGGGTGTGGCTGAACACGCTGAAGGAAGAGGGCCGCAACATCAACATCGACGGTTCGGCGTTGAGCGTGCACCAGGTCGCCACGCTGATGAAGAACCTGCAGAGCACCGGATACTTCCGCTCGGTCGAGCTGAAGGAAACGGCGCAGGATCCGCAGGTGAAGGATATGCAGCAGTTCAACTTCACTCTGGTTTGTGAACGGGTCGACAAGTCGCAGCCGCAAGGCCCAGCGACAGCGCCGGCCGCGGGCGAGAAGAAACTGTAGCTCTTTGGGACGGTACATATGGCAAGCATGAGAGAAATGTCGATGCCGGCGCAGTTAGGGATCGCGTTCGTGATCGCGGCCGCCATTCTGGGACTGGGCTACTGGTTCGGCCTCAAGCCGATGATGGAAGAGAACGCAACCGCACAGTCGGCGCTGAATGAGCAGAAGAAGCAGAACGACAGCCTGCGCAGCTTCAAGGCGAGGCTGCCCGAGCTCGAGGCCAAGATCGCTAATTACAAGCAGCAGATCGAGATCCAGAAGCGGTTCGTGCCCGACGAGAAGGAAGCCGACCAGTTCATGCACATGATGCAAGACACGGCGCAGTCGGCGGGAGTAGAGGTGCGGCGTTACACGTCGAAGGGCGTGAGCACGCACGACTTCTACAGCGAGCTGCCCTTCGAGATGGACATCGACGGGCCGTACTACTCGGTGCTGAACTTTTTCGAGCGGACGGCGAAGCTGGACCGCATCATCAACATCTCCGCCATGAAGATGGCGTCGCCGAAGCGCTCGAGCGACGCGGGCGTGAAGGGCAAGTTCGACTACGCGCCGAACGAGTCGGTGGTGGCCGGCCTCACCGCCACGACCTTCTTCTCGCATGAACCGGCGCCGAAGCCGGTAGGGACTGCAACGGGGACGACTCCGGGCGCGACTCCGGCCGCGACACCGGCAAAGAAGTAACAGGGATCAGGTGACGGTATGAAAGCGATTGCAACCATCTCGACGATGATCATGGCGGCCGGAATGGCCGCGGGGCAAGCCACGGCTTACAAGCCGGCAGCGCCCGCCTCGCAGAGTCCGGCAGCGAAAACGACCACCACCCCCGCGGCGAAGCCGGCGGCGGCGGCCAAGCCGGCTGTGGCTGCAAGCAGCGCGAAGGCCAAGCCGTCCGCGGGCCAGTCGACGGACAGCGCCAAGGGCCGGCGCGATCCCTTCATCAGTCCGGTGGTCGTGCGCCTCGGCTCGGGCGGGCAAACCGCCTGCAGTACCGGCAAGCGCTGCCTGATCATCGATCAGCTCGCGGTCGAGGGCGTGGTCTGCAGCCGCCTGGACATGCGATCGCAGGTGCGGGCCGGGCAGCCGCACAAGTGCCTGGAGTGGATCGCGGTGGTCGGCAATCCCGCGAAAAAGATTTATTACGTGCGCGAGAATGACGCGCTGTACGACGGTTATGTAGCGCGCATCACCAGCGACTCGGTCGTCTTCCGCCAGAACGTGGTCGACTCGCTGGGCAAGTCGGTGCAGAAGGAAGTAGTGAAGCGCATAGCGCCGTCGGCATAAAAGTTTGAAGACCGCCGGCACGCAAGCGCCGGCGGAGCAAGTGCACCACACAATCCGGGCCGAACCTAGGGCAGTCAGGGCTAATTCTTAAGCGGCAGTAGTAAGGAAGCCGCGCACGGATAGGGCGAATGCCGCATCCGTGAGGAGAGATAAGATGAGGCTGAAGCAACTGCTGTGCATATTACTGTTGTCGGTCGTGTGCGCCACGACCGCGGCAGCCGCCGGTACGCAAATGACGGACGTCTCGTTCGCCACTCAGGGAGCGACCACGACCGTCACCATCCGTGCCACCGGCGCGTTCACGCATACCGAGTACCGTCCCACGGACACGTTGTTGCTGGTCGATATGACCGGGGTGTCAGCGGCGAAGCTCGACGGACGCATGCAGAAGGTGCAAGCGGCCGGCGTATCTTCGTACCGTGTGCTGGGGTACAAGGGCGTGGGCGGCGCTGACGTCGCGCGTTTGGAGATCACGCTCGCCCCTGGGGCAGTGGTGAGCTTCAGCGAAGGCGCTGACGGGTTGGCAGTCCATGTCAACGCGTCCGAGCGCTCCTACGGTCCGGCGGAGGCTGCAAGGCCTTCCGCCCTCGAGACGGTGAAACGCCAGGCGCAGGCCGATCCGTCGCAGACCGTGGCCAACAAGACAACCGAGACGAAAGCTGCCAGGGCCGCCATGCCGGTCACGGTGCGCAACGTCGGCGTGACCCGCCATAACGGCGAGGTCGCGGTCGAGATCGTCTCCAGCGGAGCGATCCAGCCCAAGGCGATGAAGCTGACCGGGCCGGACCGCGTCGTCATCGATCTTCCCAACGCTGTTCCCATGGGCAAAGGGCGCGAACTCGCGGTCGGTTCCGGCGACATCAAGAGCGTGCGCTATGCGCGCTTCCAGATGGATCCGCCGATCACGCGCGTGGTCGTGGACCTGAAGTCGGCACAAGACTTCGAACTCACCCCCGTGGGCAACAAGCTGATGCTCACCTTCCATGCTCCGGCGGCAGTGGCCAAGCCGGCGGCGGCGACCGTGCCGTCGACCGTGGCTGCTGCGACGAAGCCGGCGGAGACGAAGCCGGTAGAGACGCTAGCGGCGGCCACTCCGGCGACCCCCGCCGCGGCACCAGGCGCGGCGCGTTCGTTCGTGAGCGTGAACCTGGATGGCGACAGCTCGGAAGAGACTCGTCCGGCGGAGCGGGCGACCCAGGCGGCGGCGAAGTTCACGCCGACGAGCCTGGAAACGAACCCCTCAGGCATGCCGACGACGGCGTCGTTCAAGGCGCAGCCGGCGGTCAACCTCTCGGCCATGCAGGCGGCGAACCCGCCGCAGCTGCCGGCGGCTGGTCCGCAGAGCTGCTCGCGCGCGCGCTACTCGGGCGAGCCGGTCTCGGTGAACCTGAAAGACGTCGACCTGAAGGATTTCTTCCGCCTCATCCACGAGATCAGCGGCTTGAACATCGTGCTCGACCCGAACGTGAAGGGGTCGGTCACGCTGGTGCTCGATGAAGTGCCGTGGGACCAGGCGCTGAACATCGTGCTCAAGAACAACGGCCTGGAGTGCGAGCTCGAAGGCAACGTGCTGCGCATCGCTACGCTCGACACCTTGAAGAAGGAAGCCGACGCGCAGCGCCTGCAACGCGAAGCCAAGGCGCTGGCGGTGCCGAAGGTCACGCAAACCATCTTCCTGAGCTACGCGCATGCCAACGACCTGGTCACGACCATCAAGAAGTTCCTTTCACCACGCGGCGAAGTCATCGCCGATCCGCGCTTGAACGCGCTGATCATCGAAGACATCCCGAGCTACCTGCCTCCGGTGAACGCGCTCATCAAGCAGCTCGACTTCAAGACCCAAGAGGTCGAGGTGAGCGCCCGCGTGGTCGCAGCGACGCGCAACTTCGCGCGTGCGTTCGGCATGCAGTGGGGCTTCCAGGCGATCGGAGTCTCTGGGCATGGCACTGCCACCACGACGGTGGGGGGCGCGCCGCAGACCGGAATCAGTCCGCTGAGCGCGATCCCGCTGTTCAGCAACTTGCCGGTGACGGCGACCAGCGGCCTCGGTGTCTCTTATGCTGACGCGAACATCAAGCTGGACGCTATCCTCACCATGGCCGAGTCCCGCGGCTTGATCAAGATCCTGTCGCGTCCGAACGTGGCCACGCAGGACAACATCCCCGCCCTGATCGAGCAAGGCGTGAAGATCCCGGTGGTAACGGGTTCGCAGCTGGGCGGTCCGCCGACCACGCAGTTCGTGGACGCGCTGTTGCGCCTTTCCGTGACGCCGCAGATCACGCGTGAGAACACGATCTTCCTGCAAATCGAGATCGAGAACACCACGCCTGACTTCAGCCGTGTGCCGCAGAATAGTAGCTCTCCGCCTTCGCTCTTGACCCAACACGTCAAGACGCAGGTGCTGGTGACCGACGGTGGCACCATCATGCTGGGCGGTGTCATCCGCACCACGAACTCGATCGCGATCAACCAGGTGCCGATCCTCGGGAGCATCCCGATCCTGGGCAACCTGTTCAAGAATCGCTCGGTATCGACGGAGACGCAGGAGCTGCTGTTCTTCATCACTCCGAAGATCATCCAGACATAACGACCTAACGCACTACCAACCGAGAGCCCCCGCCAACCAGCGGGGGCTTTCACTTGCCGATTACAATCATGCCCATGGTCATGGTGCACGACTATCCCGGTCGCCGGAAGAAGCTCGCAGCACAGATGGCGGCCGCTCACCTCGACGCCTGCCTGATCACGCACCTGGCGAATGTCCGCTACCTCTGCGGCTTTACCGGCAGCGCGGGGGTGCTGGCGTTGGCGCGGGTAGAAGACGGCGCCCAGGCCGCCTTCTTCACCGACGGCCGCTACACCACGCAGGCACGGGAAGAGATCAGGGGCGTCAAGGTAGTCGTAGGGAAGCGTCCTGCGCTCGTCGAAGCCATGGACTGGTTGAAGCGGCAGAGGGCCCGGCGGATCGCCTTCGAAGCCGAGCATCTTTCATTCGCAACCCAGCGGCACCTTGCGTCGGCGACCTCGAAGCCGGCGAAGCTGGCTCCCACTTCGGGTCTGGTCGAGCGTTTGCGGAGGGTGAAAGAGAAGGCAGAGATCGAACAGATACGCGCAGCGGTGCTGCTGGCCTCCGGACTATTCGCGGGTGTGCTGCGCACCATAAAGCTGGGGTTCAAGGAACGGGTCACAGAAGCTGACGTTGCTGCCGAGCTGGAGCATGCCGCGCGCCGCGCCGGCGCGCAGGGAATGTCGTTCGAGACGATCGTCGCTTCCGGCTTCCGGTCCGCTCTGCCGCACGGCAAGGCTTCCGCGCAACCCATTCAGCGGGATGGATTTGTCATCCTCGACTTCGGTGTTATACTCGCCGGTTATTGCTCGGATATGACGCGCACCGTGCACGTGGGCGCCCCGAGCAAGCGGGATTCCATGCTGTACCACGCCGTCCTGGACGCACAACTGGCAGCAATAGCAAAGGTGAGTCCGGGCCGAACGGTAGCCGAAGTGGACCAAGCGGCCCGTTCGACACTGCGAAAAGCGGGGTTAGCCCGCTTCTTTACCCACTCTACAGGCCACGGAGTGGGACTTGAGATCCACGAGCCTCCGCGCATCGCCAAAGGGCAGGTGGAGAAGCTGCTCCCCGGGATGGTCATCACAGTGGAGCCGGGCGTGTACCTGCCGGGAGAGGGCGGGGTCCGGATCGAAGACATGGTTGTCGTGACCGAGGACGGGTGCGAGGTGCTCACCCCCACTACCAAGGAGCTGATCGCACTCGAGTAGCTGTTCCGGACGACCGGCACGCCCACGGCGTGCCACGACACGAAGATGAACCAAAAGGAATTAAAGGAACTCATCGAGTTCCTCATCGAGAAAGACATCGCCGAGTTCGAGCTCGAGCGTGGCGACGTGAAGGTGCGGGTGAAGCGCGCCAGCGAGCACGTGGCGCCGCCGCCGCAGATGGCGTTCGTCCATCACGCGCCCGCGCCGCCGCCGCTGCCCGAATCCTACGCCACGGCCACACCCAACGTTGCACCGCCGGCGGCAAAGATCCCTGCGGTCGAAGAAGACTTGAACCTGGTGAAGTCTCCCATCGTGGGGACGTACTACGAATCGCCCTCGCCCGGCTCACCGCCGTTCGTGAAGGTGGGCGACACGGTCGAAGCCGGCCAGGTGCTGTGCATCATCGAAGCGATGAAGCTGATGAACGAGATCGAGTCTGACGTGGCCGGAGAAGTGGTGAAGAAACTGGCAGCCAATGGCCAGCCGGTCGAGTACGGCCAGCCGCTGTTCGCCATCCGGCAGAAGTAGTCCTGTTCCAGCAGGCCTAGGTCCCCGCTGAATGTTCAAGAAAGTCCTCGTCGCCAACCGTGGAGAGATCGCGCTGCGGGTGATCTGCGCCTGCAAAGAGCTCGGCATCCGCACGGTGGCGGTCTACAGCGAGGCCGACCGCAACTCGCTGCACGTGAAGTTCGCGGATGAAGCCATCTGCATCGGACCGCCGCGCTCGGCGGACAGCTACCTCAACGTTCCGGCGGTGATCAGCGCTGCCGAGCTTTCGAACGCCGAGGCCATCCATCCCGGCTACGGCCTGCTGAGCGAAAACGCCAACTTCGCGGAGGTGTGCGAGACCTCGCACATCAAGTTCATCGGACCGCCCTCCACGGTGACGCGCCTGATGGGCGAAAAAGAGAAGGCGCGGATGGCGATGAAGAAGGCCGGCGTGCCCATCCTGCCTGGGTCAGACGGCGTGATCGAGAGCGACGCGGAAGCGCTGGAGTGGGCGGAGGAGATCGGATATCCGGTCATCATCAAAGCATCGGCGGGCGGCGGCGGGCGCGGCATGCGCGTGATCAGCGCGGCGGACGAGTTGCCCCAGCTCTTCATCGCGGCACAGGCGGAGGCCGCGGCGGCCTTCGGCAACGGCGCCCTGTACATGGAAAAATTCATCGAGCGGCCACGGCACATCGAGTTCCAGGTGCTGGCGGATGCGCACGGCCACGTCATCAGCCTGGGCGAGCGCGAGTGCTCCATCCAGCGGCGGCACCAGAAGCTGCTGGAGGAATGTCCGTCGACGCAGATCACGCCGCAGATGCGCAAGGAGATCGGCGACCGGCTGGTGAAGTCGCTCTCCAACATCGGTTACCAGAACGCCGGCACGGTCGAGTTCCTGATGGACGAAGACCGCAAGCTGCACTTCATCGAGATGAACACCCGCATCCAGGTGGAGCATCCCATCACCGAGATGGTGACCGGCATCGACCTGGTGAAGAGCCAGATCCTGATCGCCGCGGGCGCGAAGCTGGGCGACATCGTGAAAGGCCCGGTCGAGATGCGCGGACACTCGATCGAGTGCCGCGTGAATGCGGAGCATCCCGAGAAGTTCACGCCGTCGGCGGGGAAGATCACCGTGTTCCACGTGCCCGGCGGAATGGGTGTGCGCGTGGACACCGCCGCTTACGCCGAGGGCGTGATCCCGCCCTACTACGACTCGCTCATCGCCAAGCTCATCACCCACGGCAAGGACCGCGATGAGGCCATCTCGCGCATGCGGCGCGCGCTCGATATGTTCATCGTGGAAGGGATCTTTACCACCATCCCGCTGCACAAGAAGATCATCACCGATCCCGAGTTCTACGCCGGACGCTACGACACCAAGTTCATGGAACGCTTTCTGGCAAAGAAGGAAGACAAGAAGCAAGACAAAAAGCGCGAGAAGAAGCTCGACGAGAAAGATCCGAACCAGGAAGCGCTGCCCGCCTGACCCTCGCCATGCAAAAAATGCAGCGACCTCTTCTGCTCCCGCGGCTCTACCCCATCATCGACGCCGGCCTGTTTGTAGATGAAACGCCTGCAGATGCAGGGTTCGCCGGTGAAAGCGACGCCGCGCTCGCCATCGCGCGCTTTGCCGAACAGCTCCTGGCCGGGGGCGCGACGCTGATCCAGTACCGGAACAAGCAGGGAAGCGCCCGGCAGATGCTCTCGCACGCGCGTGAGCTGCGGCGAGCCGCTGCGGGCGTGACAGCGGGCGTGACCCTGGTGATGAACGACCGCGCCGACTTGTGCCTCGCCGCCGGATTCGAGGGCGTCCATGTGGGGCAGGATGATGTATCGCCTGCTGGGGCGCGCATGGTCGTTGGTCGCGGGCGTTTGCTCGGCGTTTCGACGCATGATCCCGAACAACTGGCGGCAGCCGACGCGTCCGACGCCGATGTGGACTATGTCGCTATCGGGCCGGTGTTTGCTACGTCTACGAAAGAGCGTCCGGACCCGGTGGTGGGACTCGAAGGCGTACGCCGGGCACGCGCCGCGACGCGCAAGCCGCTGGTCGCGATCGGCGGCATCACGCGCGGGAACTGCCGCGCGGTCATCGAGGCGGGCGCCGATTGCGTGGCGGTGGTGAGCGACCTGTTCGCGCAACCGCGGGCCGCGACGGAAGACTTTTTACGGCTTCTGCGGTAGGGTTTCATGATCTTCGTCTCGTGGATCAGGAAAAGAGGACTGTGGCGACCGAAGGTCAACACGACGTTCAAACCAGTGACGCTGCGGCGCAAGACGCCGGGCTGGTGAAAGGCATCGGCCTCACCAGCGCCACCACGCTGGTGATGGGTTCGATGATCGGTTCGGGCGTGTTCATCGTCTCCGCCGACATCGCCCGCCTCACCGGCTCGCCCGCGCTGCTCATCGCGGCGTGGGTGGTCACCGGGTTCATGACCATCGCGGCGGCGCTTGCCTACGGCGAGCTCGCGGCCATGATGCCGCACGCCGGCGGGCAGTATGTCTACCTGCGGGAATCGCTGGGGCCGCTGTGGGGGTTCCTCTACGGCTGGACGCTCTTTCTGGTGATCCAGACGGGGACGATCGCCGCCGTGGGCGTCGCCTTCGGCAAATTCCTCGGCGTCTTCTTTCCCTCCGTCTCGTCCAGCCACTGGCTGTTCGGCTTGCACTGGCACGCGCCGAAACTGGTCATCGGCCCGGTGGAACTGGGAGGCATGGAATTGGGCCTGAACACCGCGAACCTGGCCGCCATCGTCATCATCGTGCTGCTCACCGCGGTGAACGTGTTCGGAGTGAAGACGGGCGCGATGGTGCAGAATATCTTCACCTTCGCCAAGACCGCCGCTCTTCTGGGACTCGTCCTCTTCGGCATCTTCATGGGCGCGAACGCGCAGGCGATCGCGGCTAACTTTACGGAAAGCGCCTTCTGGAAGAATTTCTCCTGGGGTGCGACCTTCCCGGTGACGGTGGGCGCGAGCGGGACCATCGCCTACGTGGGCATCTTCACCATCATCGCGGTGTCGCAGGTGGGCTCGCTGTTCTCTGCCGACGCGTGGAACAACGTGACCTTCACCGCGGGCGAGATGAAGGATCCGCGGCGCAACCTGCCGCTGGCGCTGGCCATCGGCACCGCGACGGTCATCCTTTTATATATCGGCGTCAACTACATCTACCTGCGAGAGCTGCCGCTGGCGGGCAGCCCAACGGCTCCGCTCACGGACTTGCTGGCGCGCGGCATACAGTACGCGCCCGAAGACCGCGTGGGCACGGCGGTGATGCAGGTGATGTTCGGCGCGTCGGGGGCTGCGCTGATGGCGGCGGCTATCCTGGTCTCGACCTTCGGCTGCAACAATGGCCTCATCCTCGCCGGCGCGCGGGTCTACTACGCCATGGCGAAAGATGGATTGTTCTTCCGCTCGGTCGGGAAGCTGCATCCGAAATACAAGACGCCGGCGGTATCGCTCGGCGTGCAGGCGGTGTGGACGTGCCTGCTCTGTCTTTCCGGGACGTATGGACAGTTGCTCGACTACATCATCTTCGCGGTGCTGGTGTTCTACATCCTGACCATCGCCGGGCTCTTCGTGCTGCGGGTCAGGCGGCCGGATGCGGAGCGTCCTTATAAGGCCTTCGGATACCCGGTGCTGCCGGCCATCTACATCGCGATGGCGCTGTTCATCGACGTGGTGCTGTTGCTCTACAAACCGCAGTACACGTGGCCGGGTTTGGCCATCGTGCTGTTAGGGATTCCTGTATATTTCCTGTGGTCGCGCAGGTCCTCCGCCCCGGCAGCAGCGCGGGCGTAAACGGGAGCACAGAAGACGGATGGCTGAATCCAAGATCTTCAAACGCAAATCGCTCGACATGCTGATGGCGGAAGCCTCGGACACGAGCGAACACGGACTGAAGCGGGCGCTCGGTCCCCTCAACCTCATCACCCTCGGCATCGGCGCCATCATCGGCGCCGGCATCTTCGTGCTCACCGGAGAAGCGGCGGCGCAGTACACCGGCCCCGCCATCGTGCTCTCTTACGTGCTCGCGGGCGTGGCGTGCGCCTTCGCCGGCTTGTGCTATGCCGAGTTCGCCTCCATGATCCCTATCGCCGGCTCCGCGTATACCTACGGGTACGCGACGCTCGGCGAGATCATCGCGTGGATCATCGGCTGGGACCTGATCCTGGAATACGCTTTTGGCGCGGCCACGGTCGCTTCCGGCTGGAGCTCGACGCTGGTCGCCTTCCTGCAGGACTACGGCATCAACATACCGCCGCAGATCTGCGACGTCCCGGGCGCGAAGTGGGCGATGTTCGACGGCCGCTGGTTTCCCGAGACCGCGCTCACCGCTGACCAGCTGACCCAAGCGACACAACACGTCACCACGAGTTTCAACCTGGTGGCGTTCCTGGCCATCCTGGCGGTCACCACCATCCTGATCGTCGGCATCAAGGAGTCGGCGAACTTCAACACCGTGGTTGTGTTCATCAAACTCTTCGCCGTGCTCACCTTCATCGCCGTGGCCGGCGCGTTCGTCTTCAAGCATCCGGACCTCGCGCGCACGAACTGGGCCGTCTTCCTGCCACCGAACACCGGACACTTCGGCTCCTACGGATGGTCGGGCATCTTGCGAGCTGCGGGCGTGGTGTTCTTCGCCTACATCGGATTCGACGCGGTCTCCACCGCGGCGCAGGAAGCCAAGAACCCGCAAAAGGATATGCCCATCGGCATCCTGGGCTCGCTGGCCATCTGTACCGTGCTCTACATCGTGGTCTCGGCGCTGCTGACCATGACGGTCCACTACACGCGCCTGAACATCGGCGCACCGGTCTCGCTGGCTATCCGCGAGACGGGCGTGCGCTGGGGCAGCTACGTGGTGAATGCCGGCGCGCTCGCCGGGCTTTCCACCGTGATGCTGGTGATGTTGCTGGGACAATCGCGCGTCTTCTACTCCATGGCGAAGGACGGCCTGCTGTGGAAGTGGGCGGCGGACATCCATCCCAGGTTCCGGACACCGTGGAAGTCCACCGCCATCGTTGGCGTCTGCGTGGCCATCACCGGCTCACTCGTCCCCATCGGTGACCTCGGCCAGATGGTCTCGATAGGAACGTTGATGGCGTTCGTGATCGTCTGCGCGGGCGTGCTGGTGATGCGCAAGAAACGTCCCGAAGTCAATCGCCCATTCCGCACGCCTTGGGTGCCGTTCGTGCCCATCATGGGCATGGTCGTCTCGCTGGCGCTGATGTTGGGGCTGAATGGCAAGACCTGGATCCGGCTGTTCGTGTGGCTGGTGCTCGGCATGGCCATCTACTTCCTCTATGGCATCAAGCACAGTAAAGTGCAGCGCGGGGAAGTGGTGCACGTGGAGAATCCGCCCTCGGGAGATACCTTCACCGCATCGACGCGCAAAAAACCGTAGATCAATGTCAAGTGAACACAGGAGGATGGGAGGAGGGGAGGTAAGCCCTTTTCCTTTCTTCCTGTTCTTTTGTTCTCCTTCCTTCCTGTTCTTCCTCCTGTCCTCCTTTCCTCCTGTCTTTATTTGACCTGCTAGAATCCGCAGCGACATGAAGCCGTCAATGCTGCGTCCGCTGCGCAACCTCAAGACCGTCCTGGTGCTGATGGCCGGCTTTGCTGCGGCCGGGACGGTCGGCTTCCGCGTGATCGAGGGCTGGCCGTGGCTCGACTGCTTCTACATGGTCGTGACCACGTTCACGACCGTGGGCTACATGGAGGTCCATCCGCTTTCGCACGCCGGGCGCATCTTCAACCTGTTCGTGATCATCTTCGGCGTGGGCACGGTCTTCCTTGCCATCGGGTCGCTGACCCAGGCTTTGCTAGAATTCGAGCTCGGAAAGGTCTTTGGACAGCGGCGCATGGAACGGGACATCGAGAAACTCACGGGACACTACATCATCTGCGGCGCCGGCCGCGTGGGGCGCAGCGTGGCGCGCGAGCTTGCGCGCAAGCCCGCGCCGTTCGTCATCATCGAGACCAGCGAGGCGCGCAGCGACGCGCTGCCAGACGGCTGGCTGATGATGCGCGGCGATGCCACGCTGGAGAAGACCCTGCGTGCGGCGCGCATCGAGCTCGCCGAGGGCCTGGTCGCCGCCACCACCACCGATGCCACCAATATCTACATTGTGCTGACGGCGCGCGGACTGAATCCGAAGCTCCGCATCATCGCGCGCGCCAGCGAGGAAGATGCGGAGAAGCATCTGCGCACTGCCGGGGCCGACAGCATCATCTCGCCGTATTCCTTTGCCGGGCACCGCATCGCGCAGCAGTTCCTGCGTCCCAACGTGCTCGACTTCCTCGACCTCGCCACGCTCGATCCCGACGTGGACCTCGAGATCGAAGAGGTGCAAGTCGCACCCAGTTCGAAGCTAGCCGGATTGACCATCGGAGACTCGCGCATCCACCAGCAGCTTGGAGTCATCGTGCTCGCCATCAAGCGCGAGGGGCAGACGATGAAGTTCAATCCCGCGGCCGCCGACCGCATCGAGCCCAACGACTTCCTCATCGCCATCGGCGAATCCAAGAGCCTGCGCCGCCTGGAAGAGACGGCCGCCGCTGCCGCCAGGCATTAGGCGAAGATCGTGAAACCAAGATGAAGATCGTCACCGCCGCCGAGATGCGTGAGATCGATCGCGCAACCATTGGTCGCGCAGATCACGAGCGCCTCGGCGTCCCTTCGACCACGCTGATGGAGAACGCGGGCGCGGCAGTCGCCGAGTTCGTCCTGGCACAATGGCCGGCGACGCGCAAGATCGCCGTCGTCTGCGGCAAAGGCAACAACGGCGGCGACGGCCTGGTCGCGGCGCGCAAGCTCTCGGAAGCGGGGAAGCAGGTCGTCGTGTTGCTGCTGGCGAAGCCGGCGGAGCTGAAAGGCGATGCGGCGGAGATGCTGGCGCAGTGTCCGGTGGAGCCGGTCGTCGTGACGACAGCGGTTGAGCTAGCCGAGGCGGTGGACGACCGCCTCCTCGACTGCGACCTGATCGTAGACGCGCTGCTGGGCACAGGGTTCCGTCCGCCGATGAGCCAGCTTTACGCCGAGGCGATCACCGCGATGAATCTCTCGACGGCGCCAGTGGTCGCCGTGGATATTCCATCCGGGGCGGACGCCGATTCCACGTTGCCGGCGCAGAGTGGCACGATCCGCGCCGTGGCGGACGCGGTTGTCACGTTCACCGCGCCCCGGCCCGCGCATGTCTTTGGGCGGCTGACGGATGGCCCGACGGTGATCGCATCCATCGGGTCGCCACCGGAAGTCGTTTCCGAGCTGGCCGCCGAACTAAAGATGAACCTGATCACACCCGCGGATTTCGCGGCTTTGCTGGCCCCGCGCTCGCCGGATTCGCATAAAGGCGATTTCGGCCACGTGCTGGTCGTCGGCGGCTCTGTCGGCAAAGCCGGTGCCGCGGCGATGGCCGGGATGGGCGCGCTGCGTGCGGGCGCGGGCTTGGTGACGGTCGCCACGCCGGGCTCGGTGCAGCCCACGGTCGCGAGCTTTGCCGCCGAACTGATGACCGTGCCGCTCGACGAGACCGAGAGTGGCGGCGTCTCGCTCAAAGCCCTCGAGTATGGACGGATGGAAAAGCTTTGCGAAGGGAAGAGCGTACTGGCTATCGGGCCCGGGCTGGGACGCGACCCGGAAACAGCGGAGTTTGTGCGCGCGCTGGTGAAGCATGCGAATCTCTCCATCGTGCTCGATGCCGACGGGCTCAATGCTTTCGCGGGCGCGGCGGATCAGCTATCGGGAGCGAAGCGGCCGCTCGTCATCACGCCGCATCTGGGGGAGATGGCGCGCTTGATCGGTGCGACGACCGCAGAGATAAACCAGGATGCGGTCGGGGTCGCACGCTCGTTCGCCGCGAAACAACGCTGCGTCGTCGTGCTCAAAGGACATCGGACGTTGGTCGCGGGCGGCGATGGTGAGGTGGGGATCAATGCGACCGGCAATCCCGGGATGGCGAAGGGCGGCAGCGGCGATGTGCTCACCGGAATGCTCGCGGCGTTGATCGCGCAGTTCGCCCATGGAGAGCAGCCGCGGTGCGTAGAAGAATGTTCCGGCGCCGCCGTTTACCTCCACGGACTCGCCGGCGACGTCGCGCGCGAAGAGATGGGCGAGCGCGCCATGGTCGCGAGCGACATCATCGACGCCCTCGGTGAAGCCTTCTGCCGCGCCGCGGAGCAAGTCGGCGAGCGAACGGTTACTATCAATCCTTAGCATCCGCAGTTTTCTTCTCACCGTGCCTTCCGCCGAATCCACAACCCGGGAATTCACAACCCGCTCACCGGAAGAGACCATCGCGCTTGGCCGCAAGCTTGCGTCGGACCTCAAGCCGCCGCAACTCGTCGTGCTGACCGGCGACCTTGGAGCAGGGAAGACGACGCTGATCAAAGGCATCGCCGAAGGTTTCGGCGCGGCGAAGCAGGAAGACGTCACCAGCCCCACGTTCACGCTTATCCATGAATATCGCAGCAAGGACGCCAACATCTTTCACATCGACCTTTATCGCGTCGACACGCCGCGCGAACTCGAGACGCTTGGCATTGACGACCTGGTGGACGACCGTAGCGTCATCCTGATCGAGTGGGGAGAGAAGTTCGCTCGCTTCGCGGGCGGGCGCGATGTGGAGATAAAGATGGAACGGGTGGGTGAGACGGAGCGGAAGATCAACGTCTCCGGCCGCTTCAGTACCCCATGATGTTGTAGCCGCAATCCACGTGCAGCACCTCGCCGGTGATCCCGCTGCCGCCATCGGACGACAAGAACACGGCGGCATCGGCCACCTCGTTCACATCCACATTGCGTTTCAACGGGGCGCGCTCGGCGTGCGAGCGCAGCATGTCGCCCAGTCCGGAGATGCCGCGCGCGGCCAGCGTCTTGATGGGCCCGGCGGAGATGGCGTTCACGCGCACCTTGGCGGGGCCCAGGTCGTTGGCGAGGTAGCGCACCGAAGCTTCAAGTGCTGCTTTAGCTATTCCCATCACGTTGTAGTGGGGAATCACTTTCTCGGAGCCGAAATAAGTCATGGTCACGATGGAACCGCCCTCGGTCATGAGCGGGGCGGCGGCGCGGGCCACGGCGATCAGCGAGTAGCAACTGACGTCGAGCGCCACGCGGAAGCCCTCGCGCGTGGTCATCACGAAGTCGCCCTTCAGCTCTTCGGCGGGAGCGTAGGCGACGGAGTGGATGAGGGTGTGCAGCTTGCCGTAGCGCGCCTTGAGAGCATCGAACAGCGTGGCGATCTCCTGATCGTTCGAGACGTCGCACCGCAAAGCCTCGGCGCCGGGCAAGGACTTGATGAGGTCCTCAGCCTCCTCGCGCAGGCGCTCGTTCTGGTAGGTGATGGCCAGCTTGGCGCCGGCTTCCTGCAGGCGCTGCGCGATCGCCCACGCGATCGAGCGCTTGTTGGCGACGCCGAAGACGACTGCCGCGCGGTTTTCCATGAGCTTCGTCATCTTTACTTCCTCGTAAGACCGGACAGGATAACAGGGGGAAACAGTGTCGGCTAGGCGGCGAGAGCTGGCAAACCTTCGTAGATCCTCCGCTCGGGCTGAAGCCACGCGCGATGGATGACAGCACGCGCAGCTAGGTGCGTTCGCGGTCGTGATCGGGGTTCGCGGGCACCGACTCGCCGGGTGCGGGAGCAGCGCCCATCTCGAGCGGGAACGAGCCCTCGGTCGCTACCGGTTCGGGCTGGAGATGTTTCTCCGGCGGCGCGACCGGCCACATCGCGCAGACGGCGGCGAACGCGTAGAGCACGCCGACCATGTAGAAGCCTATGGCAAGCCCGATCTTATGCGCGGCCACGCCGACCGAGTATCCCAGGACCATTTGCAGCACCGTCCCGGCAAAGAAGAAGGTGTTCTGCACCCGTCCCATGAAGTGCTTGGGGACCACCTCCATCATGGTGCTGGAGATGCTGATGCCGCCCACGCCGCGCGCCGAGCCCATGACCGCATAGATAAGGACGGCGATCGCGAGCCAGCGCGAGAACGGCAGCGCGAAAAGACAGACCGCCAGCAGACTCATCGAAAAGCTGACGGAATGGCGCGAGCCGGCGCGGCGGATCACGGTGGGCGCGTAGAGCGCGCTGAGGAAGGCGCCGATGCCCCAGCCGGCATTGAGCCATCCGTATCCGATGGCGCCCGCGTGCAGGATGCGTTCGGAGAGCGGCGCGGTGATCACGCCCTGGGTGAGCATGGCGCCGAGGAAGAGCGCCCAACTCGCGCCCAGCAGCATGATGTAGGGTTTGCCGCGAACGTAGTCCAGGCCTTCGCGCAGTTCGTGAAAGTAGCGCGCGACCAGGCCCGTGGGTTTGTCGGCCCCACTGTCTTCTCGTTTCACCACGTGCTTGCCGCGGCGCACGAAGAGATAACACGAGAACGAGAGCAGGTAGGTGGCGAAGTCGATGAGCAGCACGCCGCCAAGCCCGATCTTGTCGTAGACAAATCCAACGATGGAGCCGGCGATGAGCCATCCACCCTGCACGCCGGCGAGCAGGAAGGTATTGGCGTGGACGAACTCCTGCTCTGGCGTCAGCTCCTGGATGAGCGCGGTGATGGTGGGCCAGAACATCCAGAAGCCGGCGGCAACGAACATGTTCATCAGGTAGAGCTGCCAGATCTGCGCCTCGCCGCGCAGCGCCAGCACCGCGACCACGAGCACCACCACCGCGCGAGCAGCGTCCAGCAGCATCACGAGGTGGCGGCGGTCTTCGCGATCGATGATCACGCCGGTGAAAGGCAGCATGAGCAGCCCGGGCAGGGTGCTGAGCACGACCAATTTCCCGAGCGCGATCTCGTTATGCGTGCGCTGTAGCACGAACCAGGTGATGGCGGTCGAGTTCATCCCGCTGCCGAGCATCGAGATGATGTTTGCCAGGAAGATGTAGCGCAGGCCGGGTTGGCGCAGGATGGTCCGCATGCAGCTGTGATCTGAGTCCCAATCTAAATCGGAGGCGGCAGGTTTGGCGAATGTGCGGCGGGCGCGCGCACCTATAATGATGATGTCTCGCCAGGAGGGTCGTCTGCGAACCACGCTGCCGCGGGCCCTGCTTCTCGAACGCAAGTCTTTCGGAGCGATGCTTATCGGGGCGATGTCTTTCGGGGCGATTTGTCTCCTGCTCTGTGCCGGAGCGGTCTACGCCTCAACGCCGGCCTCCTCGCCCGCGCCGGAATCCCGCTCACTCGCGGCCGTCTATCTGGATGGTCAACCGGTGCGGCTCGAACTCGCGGAGGGCGCGAAGCCGATGACGCTCGGACCGTGGCGGCTGGGCACGCGCGTGCTCGACACCAAGCCGCGCGACCAGCGGTTGAACCTTTATATCGTCGCGCCCGGGACGCAGTACCACCTCGACGGGGCCGAGGACTTCGATCACAACGCCATCATCAACGCGCTGCCCGAGCCGGGGAAGTCGCGCGAGTACGACGTCTATTGGGCGCTGGTGCTCGATCCGCATCTGCACACCGACTTCCGCAACGAGCGCGACCTGATCGTCGCAGCCCAGGCCAGCTTCGTGCCCGGCGACCTGTTCGAGTTCGAGGACGTTCCCGCCGCCGCTTTCCTGCGGAACTTCCTGAAGCTTGGTTCGCTCGAAGACCTGCAACGCTACCGGCGAAAGAATCGCGCGCTGCCACGCGTGATCATCGTGCCGGCGGGTCTTGCCATCACCGCGGCGGCGCCGCCGGCGGCGCCAGAGCCGGCAACGCCCACGGCGACCCCGCACTGACGTTCAGCGGTGGTCCCAGCGTGACCACCGGCGTCCGCCCGGCTGATAGCGCTGGTCGAAGATGTTCTCCACCGCGAGGTACAGCTCGGTGTGGCTCTCCGCGCGCGGGGCTACGCGAAATGAAGCAAAAGCGTCGAGCGTGAAGAAGCGGTCGAGCGGCTAAGCAAGCCGCCCGGAGGAAAGACGTCCGGTAGAATCGTTTGCGGCGACGAGAGTGCTTGGTCGAGAGATCCATGGCTCTATTCGGGAAGAAGCCCAACTCGGTGCATTCGGTGCACAAGGTGCTGCGCAGGCTGGAGAAGGAAGGCGCGCAGCTGCAGCCGGAGTCGCACCGCGCCACCCCGGAGTGTCCTTATCCGGAGCGCTGGCACATGTAC
Source organism: Acidobacteriota bacterium (assembly GCA_030774055.1). Classification (NCBI taxonomy): domain Bacteria; kingdom Pseudomonadati; phylum Acidobacteriota; species Acidobacteriota bacterium. Next base: position 7,858 of record JALYLW010000103.1, on the reverse strand, counting down.
GACTCGATGTCGGCGGAGGCGGAGGTGCTCGACTTCCTCAAGGCTCTGGTCACCACCGTCAAGCCGGAGCTGGTGGTCGAGACCGGGACATTCGTCGCTTCGAGCACACTCTGGATCGCCGAGGGCCTGCGCGAGAATGGCTTTGGACGGGTGATCACCTGCGAGTTCGATCCGGTGGTGTATGCCGAGGCCAAAAAGAAGATAGACGCCTCGGGATTCGCCGACCTCATCGATTTCCGCAATGAGTCGAGCCTGGAGATGAAGGTCGCCGGCGCCATCGACCTGTTTTTTTCCGACAGCGACATGCCCATCCGCGAGCAGGAGATCCGGCGCTTCCTGCCGCAGATCTCGCCGCATGGGCTGATCCTGATGCACGATGCCAGCTCGCACCACAAGGTCGTGCGCGAGGCAGCGCTGCGCCTGGAGCAGGAGGGAGTGCTCTCGGTCGTCCTGCTACCCACCCCCCGCGGCCTGGTGTTGGCGCAGAAGCGCTGACGGCCGGCGCCACGGACCGCCGGTCGCGCGCGAGGCTGAGATAGCTTGCCTCCCGGCAGGAACCGAAGTACGATGCGCGCCTATTCGCAGGCCGTCTACTCGTAGGCGTCTGCGCTAGACCCTTCTGCACTCCCCCGGCAGCAGGGCCACGGACGAGGTGCATATGCGCTCCCGGCGTTGGCTCAGCCTGATCGTTTGCGCCGCCATCCTTGTCACTGTTACTGCCGGCCTGCCCTCCGCGTGGGCCCAGATCTCGACCATCAACCTGGCGGCCGGCTCGCCCGCCGACGTGGACCTGCAAGCCATCGCCAAAGAGGGCGACGCGGCGAAGCAGAAGGCGATGTACATCGAGTTCGTCGCGAAGTATGCGGCCGAGCCGCAGGCGGCGGCATACGGTTACTCGCAACTGGCGCAGATCGCCTTCGCTGCTGGAGACGCCGGCCAAGCCCTGGAATATGGCGAGAAGTCGCTGGCGGCGCAGCCTGGGAACCTGGAGATGATCCTCTCGCAGGTGCAGTTCGCGCAGAACCTCAAGCTGACCGACAGGATCGTGGACTACGCCGCGCGCGGCGCCCAGGTCATCCACGGCATCGGCACCCAGGCCAAACCGGCGGGGATGAGTGACGACCAGTTCAAGAGCGACAACGACCAGCAGCGGCGTTCGTCCCAACCGGCCTACGACTTTCTGCACGCGGCAGCCTACTCCGCTATCACCACCGAGCAAGACCCGGACAAGCGCTGGAAAGAGATCGCGCGATTTGACGCGGCCTTCCCGGGATCGCAATTCGCCGAACCGGCGGCCCAGCTGGCGATGTACGCGCTGCAGCAGAAGGGCGACTACGCGCAGCTGGCGAAGTACGGAGCGCGCATGGCAGCCGCCTATCCGAGGTCGCTCTCCATCCTCGGCTTGCTGGCGGGCATGCTGGCGGAAGATCCGAAGCGCGCCTACGACGCCGTCGCGGTCGGCTATGGGCGACGCGCGGCGGATGTAGCCGCGGGCATGGACCTCGGGTCCGACCCGGCCAAGAAGCTCGCCGCCGGATTGGCGCATGGTGCGCTGGGCTGGGTCTACATGAAGCAGGGAAAGACGGGCGCGTCGATCGGCGAGTTCAGGACCGCGGCCGCGCTGGTGCAGGGCAACGAAGCGGCGTACTCCACCGTGATGTACCGGCTGGGCTTTGCGTATGCGAAGCTGCGGGACTATCCCTCGGCGCGTGCGGTGCTGAACAAATGTGCCGCCGTGAAAGGCCCGTACCAACAGGAATCGAAGCGCTTGCTGGTGAAGGTGAACGCCGTCGCGCCGCGATAGGCGACGGGGGCGAGGAGTCAGGCATTCTTATGGCGACTGGTCCGGCAGTAAAAGCGCAACCGCGCGAATCGGCGATCGAGATCACGCGCGGCAACTTCCGCATCGCGGCACAGCGGCTGGGCCTCGATCAGGACCTGCAGACGCTGCTCTCCACGCCCTTCCGCGAATTGCGCGTGGACGTGCCCATCCGCATGGACGATGGCCACCTGAGGGTATTCATCGGGTATCGCGTGCAGCACAACGGCGTGCGCGGTCCGACGAAGGGCGGCATCCGCTACCACCCCAATGTGGACATCGATGAAGTGCGTGCGCTGGCTGAGGCGATGACGTGGAAGACGGCGGTGGTGAACATCCCGTTCGGCGGGGCGAAGGGCGGCGTGACCTGCGACCCATCAAAGATGTCGATGCAGGAGCTGGAAAAACTCACGCGCAAGTTCACCTCGCGCATCCACCTCATCCTCGGGCCGTTTCGCGACGTGCCTGCGCCCGACGTGAACACGAACGCGCAGGTGATGACGTGGCTGTTCGACGAATATTCCTCCGCCCACGGCTACACGCCCGCGTGCTGCACCGGCAAGCCGGTCGACTTGGGTGGATCGCTGGGCAGGGAACAGGCGACGGGGCGCGGCGTCTCGTTCATGGTGCGCGAGGCGGCAAAAGATATGGGCCTCGAACTCAGCCAGCTGCGGGTTGCGGTGCAGGGGTTCGGTAACGTGGGTTCGAACGCGGCGCTGCTCATCGAGCAACTGGGCTGCAAGATCGTGGGCGTGAGCGACGTGAAGGGCGGCGTCTACAGCGCGCGCGGTCTGTTCGTGGCCGACGTTATCACGCACCTGAAGAAGACCGGCTCGGTCGTGGGATTCCCCGGCGCCGACAGCCTGACCAACGAAGAGCTGCTGGAATCGGATTGTGACGTGCTGGTGCCGGCCGCGCTCGAGTGCGTGCTGCACGGCGACAACGCCGCGCGGGTAAAGGCGAAGCTTATCGTCGAGGGGGCGAACCTTCCGACCACGCCATCCGCCGACGAGGTGTTCTACCAGCGCGGGGTGGTGGTCGTGCCCGACATTCTCGCCAACGCCGGCGGCGTTACCTGCTCCTACTTCGAGTGGGCGCAGAACCTGCAGCAGGTCTTCTGGGAGGAAGACCACGTGAACCGCGAGCTCGACAAGATCATGGTGAAGGCGTATCGCACGGTGGCCGACCGCGCGAAAGCGGAGCAGACACAATTGCGGACCGCCGCCTACTGCGTGGCGGTGGAGCGGGTGGCGCGGGCGGAGAAGCTGCGCGGAACGTAGTATTCTAGGGCCATGGCGGATAAGGTGAAGGTGATGGCTGAGCCGGAGATCCGCGCGGCGCTCGAGCGCGAGGAGCGCGAGGCGTCGCGGCTGTTCACCCACACGCGCGAGACCACGCGGCTGCTGCAGGACGCGGTGCGCAAGTCCGAACGCAATCGCAACAAGCTGCTCAGCTTCTGGCGCGACCTCTCCGCGCTGCTGCGCCTGCTGCGTGCGTGGAAGAACAAGACCTACACCAAGCTGCCGAAGAAGACGATCATCATGGTGCTCGCCGCCGTGATCTACTTCGTGGACCCGTTCGACCTCATCCCCGATGTGATCCCGATACTCGGCTACATCGACGATGCCGCCGTGCTCGGCCTGGTGATGGCTTCCATCCGCGACGACCTGGAAAGATTCCAGGAGTGGGAAGGCACCATCCAGATGTAGTCGTGTTTTGCTGTGTGCGCAGCCCTCGCGGCCGACTTACATCCCGCCCTTCGTCATCTTCCTTATCTCGATCAGTTTGGCTTTGTACTGCTTCGCCTTCTGCGCGTCGCCACTCGAGGCCGCGGAGCGTGCGGCGGCGTCGAGCGCGTTCAAGCGGTTGGGCGAGATCTTCAACACCGCCTCGAGTTCCACCAGCGCCTCGCGGTCGCGACCGAGCACCATCAGCATGCCCGCCAGGGTCTCGCGCGCGGGCAGGATGGGGCCGGGCGTGACCGGAGCTTTTTCGGTGGCGTCTTCGAGATCGGCGGCGGCGCGCGCGTGCTTGAGCGCGCTCTCGATATCCTGTTCGGCCGCTTCCGCGAAGGCGAGCACCTGCAAGCGCTGGATCTCCACCTGGTTCGCCCAGTACGGGCTGCCGGCCTGCGCGAGGTGATCGCGGATGGCGGCGAGTTTGCCGACGATGGCGCGGACACGCGCCGTATCACGCGCGCGGTGGTCAGCGTCCACCGAGAGCGCGGCGCCAAGCCCCTTGGCATACCAGGTGATGGCCTGATTAACGCCCGCGCCCGAACCGGTGGGATCGGGCAGCGCGGCGGCCTCTTCCCACTCGTGGCGCTCCATGGCGAAGCGCGCGGGGATGGCAGCGTCGGCGTAACCGCCGATCGCGTTCATCCCTTGTTGCGGTCGGATGCGCTTGGCCTGCACCACGATCTCGCGCGCGTCGGCGTAGCGGCCCTGCTGCAGGAAGGCGTACTCCATGTAGTCCATCGCATGCAGGCGCTGGTTCAGGGCTTCATTGCTCTTGCTCGCCTGTTGATCGCGCTCGGCGGATGCGGCGGAGGCGCGATTGCTCTTGATGGCTTCATCCCACAGACCGAGCCGAGTGAAGATGTGCGAGGGCATGTGTTGCGCGTGCGCGGAGGCGGGCGCGATCTGCGCATAGCGGCGCGCAGCGGGCAGCGCGTCGGCGGCGAGCGGCGGAAAATCGGAGACGTGGATGATGTAGTGCGTGAGCCCGGGATGGTTGGGCGCGACCTTGAAGATGGGGAGCAGCACAGTGAGCGCCTTGCGCTGGTTGGCGTAAGTCTTGTCCGTCTTGGGCGCGTCCACGTCGAGCGCGAGCGCATAGAAGATGGCCGCTTCGTCGTCGTCGGGATAGTCGGCATGCAGCTTCGCCATCGCCTGTTCGTAAGCGACCTCTCGCGCGTGCAGCGGCGTCGCAGGCTCGCCGAAGATGTTTCCGAGCGCCTCGACGTAAGCACGCTCGCGCGCGATGGTCTTCGCGTCCGCTTTCGAGTTGGGGGCGGCAAGCAAAGCCCGCGCCTTCTCGATGGCCGCCTTGCCCTCGGCCGGCCATACTTGCTCCCATAGCCCGTGATACTGCGTCATCGCAACGCCCCACCACGCCATCGCGCACTGCGGGTCCTGCTTGGCGACTTCCTCAAACGCCCTGCGCGCTGTCTCGTAGCCGAAAGAGTGCAGGATCGCGACCGCGCGCTCGAAGCGCGGCTGCGCCGCCGCCGTGCACGAGGTAGGGAAGTGGACGGTGCCGTAGTTACCGCCGGCCGGGGGCACCGCGGCGTGCTGGTGGGCTTCGTCGGCGAAGGCGGGGAGTGACAAGACGATGGCGAGAAGTATGACGCCGCGATTGCGCATGGTTCACCTACATCTCGAGCCCGTCCGCGGGCGAGAGAGCCCTACATTACCAAAAATCGCGGGCGGATCCGTGATTGGGTTACCCCCCTCCCCCAGCGATTGGGTATCCCAATGGCTTGAAGCCGGCGGGGGTGACGCCGCGGTCGTTATTGTCAAAGAACGGTCGAGCAGGGTGCAGGTACACCCCTCTTTTTCCAGTATGCGCCAATCGAAGGGGTAGACCGGACATCTGCGGGCGCGATTTATTGTGATTCGATCGAGCGGGTTAGCGGGAAATCGGGAGAAAGAGGGGCTTGACAGGAAATATTGACGATTGACGAATGACGATTGAAAACCGGGGCTGCTCCTCGCAGACTCCTTCAGTTGGAATTGACCACCGACGGGTGGTGGCCTCGCATCTCCGCTGCGAAGTCGTCCCTAGTTGGTGACTTGGTCCCTTCCTTGAAGAAGTCCCTCGACGCCGTCTTTCGCGGTCTCGGCACGATACCCCCAGGCGGAAACCAGCTCCGCCAGGCCGGCGCGTTCGTTCTCTTCGTCTTCGACGATAAGGATCTTCTCTTCTGCCATAGGGGGAGGTTCCAGGTTCCACGCCGCCCCGCACAGGAACGGCGGGAAGGGAATCGAGACTGCCGGGCCTTCGGCAACGCCTGCCAACAGCACCGTAAGGCATTAGGATGCGGCCCACCCTCCCGCAGTCACTCTGGATGGTGGGAATCGCAAACCGACAGTGTACTAACGAGTTAACAGGAATGGTGGAAAATCTTCCTCTCCGCCCCTAGACGAGTGTGCAGCCGGCTGCATCTCACATTGTCTGAAACGGCGAAGCTAAGCCGCTGGGGCCCAGGTCGCGGGCCCCGATTCGGAAGGGCCGTCCGCATCGGCAAGGACGGATATCTCAGGAGGATTGGGAATGAAGAAGTTCATGGTTTTGACAGTGGCGATCGCTGTCCTGTCATGGGCGGCGATGGCGCAAACCTCGGCTTCAGGCCAGGCTTCGAGCCAGACCCAGGGCTCCACTTCGACGGGTGCGAGCACGTCGGTGTCCCGGTCGGGCGCGAGCGCGAACGCGAGCGCGGACAAGAGTGGCGCCAATGCCGGCCTGGCGAACGGCACGGCCATCAATGCCACGCTCAGCAAGAGCATCGATAGCCGGAAGGCGAAGAGCGGCGACGCGGTCGAAGCCAAGACCACCTCGGACGTGAAGTCCGCGGGCAAGACGGTGATCCCGCGTGGTTCCAAGCTCATCGGGCACGTGACCCAGGCCTCGGCTCGGGGGAAGGGTGATGCGGATTCGACGCTCGGCATCGTCTTCGACCACGCCGTACTGAAGAACGGGCAGCAAGTGCCGCTGAACGCGACCATCCGGGCGCTGGCGGCAGCGCGGTCGGTGGCGGCGAGCAATGACGACATGATCGGCGCCAGCGGTGGCCCGGGGTCCGCGGGAGGCTCCACGGTCGGCGGCGTAGGGGCGACGGGGGGTGGCGTGCTCGGCGGAGTGGGGAATACTGCCGGCAACACCGTCGGCTCGACCGCGGGCAGCGTGGGCAACACCGTCGCTTCCACCACCCGCGCGGCCGGGTCGGCAACCCGCGCCGGCACGAGCGCTACCGGCGAGTTGACCTCGACAACCCAAGGCGTCATCGGTATGCCGGGCGTCACTCTGAGCCAGGCGACGAACGCGACCATGGGCGTGACCCAGGGCGTGACCCAGGGCGCGACCATCAGCAGTATCGGGAAGAATGTGAAGCTGGATAGCGGTACGCAGATGGTATTGAGCGTGGCCGGAACGGCCTCAAACCAGTAAACGACTGAAAAAGCTCACTATCTGGCTGCACTCCGACCGGGCGTTGCCGTATAATGGCGCGCGGTCGGAGATTCCTGTTTCTCTCCGCTAGAGCTGTGCGGCCCTTTCCCATTTGGTGGTTTACACCCGGTTGTCCCCTAGGTCTCACGCAGTGTCTCCGGAGGGTGCTACATGCAAACTCGTAGAGTGGATCGCATCCGCCGCGCGCTGTCTGTAACAGCGATCTTCTCGATCGTGATGATGATCCCGGCCGCCGCGCTGGCGCAGAGCGAATTCCCTGACCCGCGCACCGAGATCTTCGTGGGTTATTCGTATTACAACCCGGGTGACGATAGCCTGCTGTTCCCCCACCTTGCGGCGGACAAAGGGTTCAACGCCGCGGTCACGTGGAACTTCAACCGCTATGTGGGGTTCACGTTCGACACCAGCGGCCACTACGGCGACAACATCAATGTGGGCAATTTCGGGTTTGGCCCGACCGTCAAGTATCCGCTGGACCGCGCCACGCCGTTCGCGCACGCGCTCTTCGGCTTTCAGAAAGCGTCGCCGCTTGGCTTCCAGGAGACTGCATTCCTCACCATGATCGGCGGCGGCCTCGACTTGCGCCTTACCCGTTTGTTCAGCTGGCGCTTGTTTCAGGCCGACTGGGTGCGCTCGAACCACAGCTTCTTGCTCGGTTCACAAGATGATTTCAACGGCGCCCGCCTCTCGACCGGCATCGTGTTCAACCTCGGCAGCCTGACGCCGTCGATCCCGCCATCGGCAACGTGCAGCGCCAGCCCCACGGAAGTGGTGGCAGGCGAGAGCGTGACGGTGACGGCGACACCGAGCAACTTCAATCCCAAGCATGAACTGGATTACGCGTGGACG